>CAKPJL010000021.1 GCA_934162655.1 uncultured Clostridia bacterium
CTTATATGTTTGCAAATATAATTATACCAGGAATTGCTTATAATAAAGTATTTGCGATAGTTTTTTCATATATAACTTGTGTTGTATTTTCTTTTATTACTTTAAAACTAAGCAAAAAGAAGATAAGATTATATTTAAAAGGAATTTTTACTTTACCATTTTTCATGGTGACTTGGATTCCAATTAATATAATGTGCTTATTTGTAAAAGAAATTACTTGGGAAAAAATTAAACATACTAAAAAAATTGATATAGAAAGTATAATAAAATCATAGAAAAATACTTGCATATTTTTTCTATATTAAGTATAATAGTTTTATACGAAGGATAAATATGGGAGGTAAAATAATATGGATATATTAAAGGTTTCTTCAAAGTCAAGTCCTAATTCAGTTGCAGGAGCAATTGCAGGGCTTGTAAAAGAAAATGGGAGAGTAGAAATGCAAGCAATAGGTGCAGGTGCAATAAACCAAGCTGTTAAAGCTGTTGCAATAGCAAAAGGATTTGTTGCTCCAACAGGTGTTGATCTTGTTTGTTCACCAGTATTTACTGATGTTTCAATTGGGGAAGAGGATAAAACTGGTATAAAATTTATAGTAGAAACTAAGTTATAAAATAATAGCAGAAACATTTTTAAGTTTCTGCTATTAACTTATTATGAAGACTTTTTAAAAATTCTTCAGAATTTTTAGTATCCGTAATTAGATGAATTGCAAGCTCTGAAAAAGTAATCATATATATCTTTGAATTAAGTTTGTTTGCAATTTGATATATATCTTTTGTTATATCTATATTTGATAGCATCATTTCACCAATTATAGATATTTCAGTCAGTTCATCTTTTTTAGTTATCATTTTTATCTTACTTTTTTCTATATTTTCACCTTTTGAAGTGTCTTCAATTATTGTTCCATTATTAGAATTATAACTTGATCTAGAATTTTTAATTTTTAGAGGAAGACTAAATTTTTTAGCTACCATAACAGAACGATTATGCATTACTTTTGCTCCAGCAGATGAAGCTTCTATCATTTCATCGTAAGATATTTTTTTTATTAGCGAAGCATCACAAAATATTTTTGGATCAGTTGAAAAAACGCCGTCAATATCACTATAAATTTCACAAGATATTGCATTAAGTTTTGCAGCAAGGGCGGTAGCACTAAGATCACTACCACCACGTCCAAGTGTTGTTATATCTCCTAGTTTAGTTACACCCTGAAAGCCTGTAACGATAACAACTGAATTGCTTTCAAGAGCTTTTAATATATTTTGTTTATATATATCAATTATTTTTGCTTCTCCATATGTAGAATCTGTAAGAATTCCTGCTTGCCACCCTGTAAGTGGAGTAGACTTAATGTTTTGTTCATTTAACATCATACTAAGAAGAGCTGCACTTTTCATCTCACCAGTTGCTAATAAAAAATCAAGTGATTTTTTATCCTGACTTTTTGTATAATATTTACTTAATTTTATTAGATTATCAGTAGTTTTTCCTTGTGCGGAAACAACAACTACTAGTTTTGCATCTTTGTTTTTGAGATAGTAATTTATTCTTTTACATATATTTTTTAATGCACTTTTATTACTAAGAGATGAGCCACCATATTTTTGCACTATTATATTCATATCGATATTCACCATCCTAATGTATTGTATGAACTTTTTTAATTAATTGTGAAATTTAGTAATAGTAACTTTGGCAATTTTTGTTGAAAAAATAAAATTATATGATATAATTTAGTAATAAAGCAATTTGTGAAAGAGGAGATATATGATGCTATCAAAATTAAAAGAGAATTTAAAGAAAACTAAAGAAAATCTTAATATAAAGTTAAGCAATATATTTGCAAATAAAAAAGATATAGAAGAGATTTTAGAACAGTTAGAAGAAACTTTAATACTATCTGATGTTGGAGCTATGACTAGTGCTAAAATATGTGATGAGGTAAGAGAAGGATTAAAATTGCAACAAGACAAATCAGAAGAAGCTATAAAAAATTTGATAAAAAAGTCTATGGTAGATATTTTAAATAGTAGTAATTCTAGTGATGAAAAAGACGATACACCATCAAGAGAAGTATTACTAATTGTTGGAGTAAATGGAGTTGGGAAAACTACTTCAATTGGTAAAATAACAAATCTTTATAAAAAGCAAGGGAAGAAAGTCCTTTTATGTGCAGCTGATACTTTTAGAGCAGGGGCAATAGAACAACTTGATATATGGGCAAAAAGAAATGATGTAGATATAGTGCTTGGTGCAGAAGGACAAGACCCATCTTCTGTTATATATGAGGCAACTAAAAAGTTTAGTCAAGATAAATCTTATGACATACTAATATGTGATACGGCAGGTAGACTTCACAATAAGGTAAATTTAATGGCAGAGCTAGAAAAAATGAATAGAATAATAGATAAAAACTCAAAAGACACTAATAAGAAAATATATATGGTACTTGATGCAACAACTGGAACTAATGGAGCAGTTCAAGCCAAAAGCTTTTATGACAAAATAAGTCTTGATGGTATAATACTTACTAAACTTGATTCTACTTCAAAGGGAGGAATAGTATTTACTATTATAAGTGAGTTAAAAATTCCAATAAAGTATATTGGAACTGGTGAGCAAATAGATGATATAGAGGAATTTTCCCCTACATCATTTGTAGATTCAATTATATAAAAATATTTCATATAATACATTAAGATTTTTAGGAGGAAGAATTTTGGAAAAATATAAGGAAATTGAAAGTATTGTTGATAGTTCGTGTGTTAAATACAAAGAGGAAATGAAAAAACACACTACAATGAAGGTAGGAGGGGTAGCAGATGTACTAGTAGAGCCCACTAGTAAGCAAGATATAATAAATGTTATAAAATTTGCAAAAAAGAATAACATAAAGTATTATTTACTTGGAAAAGGAAGTAATATGGTGGTAGCAGATGAAGGAATTGATGGAATTGTAATTATGATTTCTTCTAAATTTTCTTCTATAAAAGTAGAAGGAAATGAAATAATAGCATCAGCTGGTGCTAGTATGCCACTTGTTGCAATAGAAGCTAAAAAGAATTCTCTTACTGGATTTGAATTTGCATGTGGAATTCCAGGAACAATAGGTGGAGGTATTAAAATGAATGCCGGTGCTTATGGTGGTGAGATAGCAGACATAGTTTCTGAAATTACTTATTTAGATGAAAACTGTAATATTTTAAAGATTAATAAAGATGAGGCAAAGTTTGGTTATAGAGACAGTATTTTTAAAAGAAATGATAAATTAGTTATACTTGAAGCTAGATTTTCATTAAAAAAAGGAGATATATCAGAAATATCAAAAAAAATGGAAGAAAATAACTTATCAAGAAGAACTAAACAGCCAATAGATATGCCTAATTCTGGGAGTGTATTTAAAAGACCAGAGGGACACTATGTTGGACCAATGATAATAGATTGTGGCCTTCAAGGCGTTAGTATTGGGGGAGCACAAGTGTCTAAAAAACATGCTGGATTTATTGTAAATACAGGTGATGCAACATGCAAAGATATAAAAGAGCTTATTAGTCTTATACAACAAAAAGTAGAAGAAAAATTTAGTGTAAAGCTAGAAACTGAAATACAGTTTATTGGAGGAAATAGTTAAGATGAAAACAATATTAGAATGGTTAAAGCCGGGAGCAAGAGTAAAAAGATATATGATACTTCAAATAGTTTCAGTAGCTGTTCTTACTTACTGCTTAGTTACTTTATTTTCAACTTATGATTTAGAGCCTAAAATGCTTATAGCCTATATTATACTTTTGACACTATCTATATTTGGTGCTTTATTTTCATTTATAGTAGCACAAAAAAATATATTATATGTGTCACTTAAAAATATATCTAGAAAGAATAAAAACTTAAAGGTCAGAAAACTTTTATATTTTGATCCAAGACTTAAAAAAGCACCAAAAGTTGTTGTAATTGGTGGGGGGAGTGGACTTTCTTATGTACTTAAAGGTTTAAAAGAATTTACATCAAATATTACTGCAATTGTAAATGTATCAGAAGATGATCTTAGTTTAAGCACCGCAATGACACCAAAAGAGACTTTAACGCCAGGAGATATAAGAAAATGTGTTGCTGCACTTTCAACATCAGAGGCAGAAGTTTCAAAATTACTAATGTACAAAAATCCAGAGCTTAATTTAAAAAGTCACTCTGTTGGAAATTTAATAATATCTTCATTAATAGATATTACTGGCAGTTTTTCAAAAGCTATTTTACAACTTTCAGAAATATTTAATTTACAAGGGAATATATATCCTGTAACAACTGACAATTTAGAACTTTGTGCTGGATTTGAAAATGGAGAAATAATTGTAGGTAAGGAAAATATTATATCTAGAACAAAAAAATCTAGTGGCCAAATTAAGCAAATATTTTTAAAAGATGGAAATATAAAGTCATCTGCTGAAGTTATAGATGCAATAAAGACTGCAAACATTATTGTTTTTGGACCAGGTGAACTGTATACATCTATTCTTTCAAATCTACTTATAGAGGATGTGTCAAAAGCTATATTAAAAAGTAGAGCAAAAAAAGTTTATGTGTCTAATATTATGAATCAACCTGGACAAACTGCTGGATATACACTTGCAAGATATATAAACGAACTTGAAAGATATATAGGGAAACATGTTCTAGATTACGCTATCGTAAATAATGGTGTTATAACAGAGGAAATGATGAAAGATTTTAATCAAGAAGAATCATATCCTGTAAAGATAGACTTAGAAAATATTCAAAATAGAGCAATATCTGTAATAAAAGAAGATTTGGTACTTACAGCACCAGGTAGTATTATACATGATAGTGACAGACTTGCAGAGATAATTATGGCTATTACAAAGTCTAAAAAAATAGGGAAGTTAAACATAGTAAAAATAAAAAGAAAACACATGGAAAATGAGAGAAAGATAAGATCAAAATATAAAAATTCTAAAATAAAGATAAAGAAACCTACTAGCTCTTGTGGAAGCAAAAAAAGAGCTAATGCAACATCAACAGATAAAGCAAAAACTCAAAGAGAAAACAGCATTATGAATATGTTTGATAAAATAAAAAGTAAGGCAGAATATTTAAAAAAGGAAACTAGTTCAAAAGATAAAATGTCAAAATAAAGGAAGGGAATATAATTTTGTATAAGTATACTTGTGGTATTGATAGTAATAAAGATTTAGGAAATGTTAATTTTTATTTAAGTGATAATAACAGCTCTAGTTTAAGTTTAAACGGTGTAATGGAAGCTAGAAAACCATCTCAAGGGCTATATATAAATAACTCTAATGTTTTGTTACTTAATTTTAGTGAAACACTAGAAAATGCAGATAAAATTTACAAATTAACAAATTATTCTACTAATGTATCTAGCTTTAACCCAAGTGAATTTATAAAAGAGGTAGATCTTGAAAAGAACAAAATTTCATATAACTTTTGTGATGAAATAAAAATGCAAAAAAGTATGGCTTTTGATAAATCTAACTCCATACTACAAGTAAAGTATAGAATCGAAAATTTAAGTCAAAGCAAAGCAGAATTTTTGTTGTATCCTTTGGTAACATGCAGAGATTTCCTTAACATGAAAAGAGAAAATATGCTTAAATTTAACCAAAGAAAGACAGAAAAAGGTATTATTTTAAATTTAAGTATTACTAGCAATATAAATTTAATAATGAAATCAAATGAACTAAAATATACAAAAGAAGTATTAAATGCATGTAATATAGTTCATTCTTATGTAGATAGCAATGCAAATAAAAAAGAAATTATAGAAGATGTACAACGACCAGGAGTATTTAAATGTTCAATAAAAAAAGGAGAAGTAAAAGAAGTAAGTATTTATATTTCTACCAAGGAGTTTGAATTAGATAATATATCAAAAAAAGATTTATTTTTAGAGCAAGAAAAATATAATGAAAAACTGTTAAAAAATATTGAAAAAGAATATGTTGAGCTAAGAGATTTAGTTTTAGGAATTAGCAAATGTAATATGGATTCAAAGCTAATATCATCCTTGCCTTATACACTAGAAGATTCTAAAATAGATATCAAAAAAAATGAAATGAGAATTGACCAGATAATCAATTCTATAAAAGATGTTACGGATATAGTAAGAGCAATAGAAGGTCAGTATTTATTACTTGGAAAAGTTAAGGAAGCAAAAGTTGTTTTAATTAAGATAAGAAGGTATATAAAAGAAATAGAAGCATTAAAATTAGAAGACATGTATGCATTAAAGGAAATAACATTACTTAAATTATGGTTTGTAGAGAGTATAAATAGACTTTATACAAAAGATAGTGAGATAGCCGTTTTTGTCCCACAAATTAAAGAAATTATATTTGATACTATAAATAGTAAAAATAGGGAATTAATATTAGAAGATTTGGAATGTGTATGTCTTATATATAATGCATTAAAAATATACGAAAATATGACAAGTGCAGGCCTTGGTGAAGAGATAGTAGCATATAACACTTACAAAAAAATAGAGAGCTTGTTAGAAGATGAATTTTTTATAAAAGATAAAAATATTTTAAAATCAAACCTTAGGGACTATGAAGAGGTAGCAAATATTTCTATGCTATATTCGATTAGCCTTTCATATCCATGCATAATAGGTAATATGAAAATGAAAATATTAGATACAATATTTAAAGAATTATACACCCCTTATGGTCTAAGAGATGTAGCAAAAAATTCAGATAAGTATATAGGAAACATTTATCCGAAGTATATGGCTCATTTCTTAAAAGCAAATTTTAGACAAAATGGTGTTACTAGGGCATCTCAAAAATTAGCATATAATTTAGTAAAAGAATTGCTTCAAGATGTATCTAAATATGAAAATGGCGGAGTAAAAAAAATATATAACGATAATGGTATAAATGTAGATAGTATTGGATATGATGTGTTAACAAATGCAGAAATGATAAGGGTATATAATATGCTTGTTTAATAGTTTTATTGATAGCTTTAGTTTTATAACTATAAGCTATCTTTTTATTTTTAATTTCTAAAAATTGTAAAAAAATATTGTATTATTTTGCATATTGTAATATAATTTAGTAGTATAAATGCCACTTATAGGAGAAATAAAAATGAAGAAGATAAAACTTATATATAATTCAGGAGCTGGTCAAAGCAAATTTAAGTATTTTTTAGATATAATAATAGAAAAATTCATGGAAAATAATTGTGACGTTTCTGTATTTAGGATTGATAAAAATACTAATTTATATGAATATTTAAAAGATTCAGAAAAAGAAGGCGTATATGGAATAGTAGTAGCTGGTGGAGATGGAACAATTAATAGAGTAGTAAATGTAATGTTAAAAAATAACATAAATATTCCACTTGGGGTAATTCCTGCAGGAACTTCTAATGATTTTGCAAGACATATTAAAATGCCAAGTAACTTTTCAGAATGTATTGAAAAGATACTTGCAGGTAATATTCAACAAGTAGATGTAGGAAAGGCAAACGATAAATATTTTGTAAATATTTGCTCAGCAGGACTTTTTACAAATGCACCACAACAGACCGATGCCAAGCTAAAAAATATAATAGGCAAATTTTCTTATTTTATAACAGGTGCAAAACAAGTATTTACATTTAAACCATTTAAAGTAAGAATAGAAACATCAAATCAAAGTATTATAGAAGACATTAATTTATTTTTGATATTTAATGGAAATAGTGCTGGCGGAATTGACTTTACAGAAAATAAATCTAGTATTCAAGATGGTTTACTAGATATTGTAATAATTAAAAAATGCAAATTATCAGAGGCAAGTGCTATTGCAAGAAAAATAATTTCTGGTACCCATTTAGAAGATAAAAATGTGATTTATTTAAAGGATAGTAACATAAAAATATATAGAGTAAAAGGGAAATGTGATAATCCAGATGTAGATGGAGAATCAGGACTTAAATTTCCACTTGAAGTAACTTGTGAGAAAAAAGCACTTAAAATGTTTTTGTAGGAGTGATTTTTTGAATAATTTTAATTGTATAAAATCTAATATTTTAAAATATGAAGATAATTATAGTAAGTATGCTACAAAATCAAACATGGCAATTAGGCTTAGAGGGGAAAATATAGATATAAGGGGTGAATTTGAAAGAGATAGTGATAAGATAATTCACTCACTTTCATATACGAGGTATATAGATAAAACTCAAGTTTATCCATCAAGAAAAAATGATAATATATCAAAGAGAATGACACATGTACAATTTGTAAGCCGTACATCAAGAACGATAGCCAGAGCTTTAAATTTGAACGAAGATTTGTGTGAAGCAATAGCATTAGGGCATGATATAGGTCATGTACCTTATGGACATGAAGGAGAGTATATATTAAACGAAATATCAAAAGAAGAGTTAGGAGAAGTTTTTGCACATAATGTTCAAGGTGTAAGAGAATTTTTATGTGTTGAAAATAATGGATATGGTATTAATTTATGCATTCAAACATTGGATGGAATTTTATGTCATAATGGTGAATTTTTGCAAGATAAATATTGTCAAAAGAAAAAAAGTGTTGAAGAATTTTTTAAAGAATATGAACAATGTTATAAAGATCAAAATTATATTAAGAGCTTAGTACCAATGACTATGGAAGGATGTATCGTAAGAATTTCTGACATAATCTCTTATATTGGGAAAGATATTGAAGATGCTATAAGACTTGGAAAAATAAAGATAGAAGATGTACCAAAAGACATAGTAAAAATACTTGGTGCAACTAACAAAGATATAATGCACACTGTAATTTGTGATGTTATTGAAAATAGCTATGAAAAGGATTATATTTGTATGTCAGTTGATGTTTATAATGCTATAAAAAGATTAAAACAATTTAACTATGAAAATATTTACAAAAAAGCGTTAAGCCAGAAGCAAAGAAAAGAATTAAAAAAGAAATTTAGATATTTATATGATACTTATTATAAAGCCTTAATAAATAATGATAAAGACTTTGCAATTTGTTATGATTTTTATGATAAGATGAATAATTCATATAAAGAAAATACTAAAAAACAAAGAATTGTAATAGATTATATTGCAGGAATGACAGATAACTTTTTTGAAAGAGAATATAAAAAATATACGAAAGTTAATAGAAAATAAACATATGAGGTGAAAAAATGGATATATTAGTAGCAGGTATAATATCAATTATTATTGGTATTATTATAGGTTATGCAGTATCGAAATTAAAATTTAAAAATATAAAGAAGAAGCAAACAAGCATTGAAAAACAAGCATTTACAGATCCACTTACAGGCGGAAAAAATAGATATTTATTTATGTTTGATTTAGATAAGTTAATAAATAAAAATAAAAAATTTGCTGTATGTTTTATGGATTTAGATGGGTTTAAACAAATTAATGATACCATGGGACATGATGCAGGTGATGAGCTGTTAATAGGCCTTAGTAATACTTTTTTGGAAAAACTTCCTCAAAATGTAACATCATATAGAATTGGTGGAGACGAATTTGCACTAATAATTGAAAATATTAAAACAACAGAAGATATAACAAATATACTTGATAGTTTAAGACTAGAATTAAATAAACCTTTTGTTATAGAAAATACTAATATATCACTTGAATATAGTTTGGGTGTAGCTATTTTTCCAGAAGATGCAAAGACAAAAAAGGACTTAGTTACATATGCAGATGATGCAATGTATTATATAAAAGAACATGGAAAAAATGATTATTATTTTCATAATAAGGCACTTAAGGCAAAACTTGAAAATAGAACAAAAATGGAAAAAGAGCTAAAAAGTGCATTTGAAAAAGATGAATTTATGATAAATTTCCAACCAAGAATTAATGTAAGAGATACAAATAAAATACAATTAGAAGCATTACTTTGTTGGAAACATCCAGTTTTAGGGGAAATACCATCAGAATACTTTATAAAGCAAGCAGAAGAAATGTCTCTTATAATTAAGCTAGATGAAAATGTTTTAAGACTAGCATGTAAAAAACTTCGTGATATAAAGGATAAAGGTCTAAAAAGAGACATATCAGTTTCAGTTAATTTATCAAACTCACACATGAAGAGAAAAAACTTTGTTAAAAATCTATGTGATATTTTACAAGAATATAACATTAAAGATGGTGAAATATATATTGAATTTACTGATGATATAGATATATCTAAAATTTCAGAATATAAATATTTATTTGATAATTTAAAAAAAGCTGGAGCAAATATTATAATAAATAATTTTCAGATAAAACATGAACAAATTACTCTTCTAAAAACATTACCAATTGATGGTATAAAGCTTACTGCTAAATATGTTGCAAAGGAAAGCCAAATTGGAAATGAGGTCCTACAAGATATAATAATACTTTCAAAAGATCTGGACTTTAAAGTAAATATAGTTGCAATAGAAGAAGAAAAAGAACTTATATATGCTATTAAGAATAAAGTTGATTTTGTCCAAGGAAATTTAATTAGCAAAATTATAAAATCAGATGATGTAGAGTCTTTCTTAAATGAGTATATTGCAGAGAGAATAGACTTTGATAATAAATTCAAAAAACTTATTAAATAAAATAAAAAAATGCAAGAAAACTGTTGACAAAATAATTATTATAAGTTATAATAATACTTGTCAACAGATAAGTGGGCGCTTAGCTCAGCTGGGAGAGCATCTGCCTTACAAGCAGGAGGTCATAGGTTCGAGCCCTATAGTGCCCACCACTTATTTTTTTGGCCTGGTAGTTCAGCTGGTTAGAACGCTAGCCTGTCACGCTAGAGGTCGTGGGTCCGAGCCCCATCCAGGTCGCCATTTTTTTTTTATATTTTTATGATGGTCAGATAGCTCAGTCGGTAGAGCAGGGGACTGAAAATCCCCGTGTCGGCAGTTCGATTCTGTCTCTGACCACCAATAAATAATGCGGGAGTAGCTCAGTTGATAGAGCGCCGCCTTGCCAAGGCGGAGGTCGCGGGTTTGAGCCCCGTCTCCCGCTCCATTTATATAAAAAATAGTAATATTTTTTTATATAACAAATATAATATAGTAATGGCGCTATAGCCAAGTGGTAAGGCACGGCTCTGCAAAAGCCTGATCCCCAGTTCAAATCTGGGTGGCGCCTCCAAAAATTAAAATCGTCTCACCAGACGAAAAGAATTAATCGACTGTAAAAGGTCGATTTTTTTATAACTGCGTTACTAAATTAAAAAATGTTTTTGAGTATTTATTAAGTATAAATTTATCACAACTAAGAGATTATTTTCATAAAATAAATCAAGTATGCTAGGAGGTGTACTTTTTTATGAAGATAGGACTTGCTCTAAGTGGCGGTGGAGCTAAAGGGGCCGCACACATAGGAGTGCTAAAAGCATTAGAGGAAGAGGGAATAAAAATATCATATATTTCTGGTACTAGTAGTGGAAGTATAGTAGCTGCACTTTATGCTGCATCATATACTCCTGATGAAATTAATATGATTTTTTCATCGTACTGCAAGTATATAGGAAAAGTAGATAAAAAAATACCATTTAAGTTTATAAAGTCTTTATTTACAGGTAAACTCTATATTGTTGGTTTTTCAAAAGGAGACAACTTAGAAAACTTGATGTATAGATATTTACTTAAAAAAGGTGTAGAAGATATATCTGGCACTAAAATACCAATAGCTATACCAGTAGTAGATATAAGAAGTGAGAAAACGGTGTATTATTTGAATCAGAAGATATTAAATAATAACATAAAAAAAAGTGAAGAATTAAGATATAGGGGAAGATTATCATCTATTGTTAGAGCAAGTGCAAGCTTTCCTGCATTATTTGAACCAAAAATATATGATGGAAGCATTTTAATAGATGGGGGAGTAAGTGCAAATACTCCAGTTAGAATATTAAAAAATATGGGAGCAGATAAAGTTATATCAGTTAGCTTTGATAATACAGAAGATATAAATAAAAATAATTATAATATAGCAAGTATAACTTTAAAAGCATTTGAAATAATGGGACAGAATATAAATGAAGATGAGATAGCACTATCAGATGTAAATATTACTCCAAAAATGAAAAATGGATTTTTACTTGACTGTTCTAAAATTCCTATGTATGTAAATTCAGGATATATTGCAACTAAAAATTCTATAAAAGAAATAAAAGAAAAACTAAATATTAACTAAAAGACAATTTCTTATAATTTTAACCTTTATATCACAAAACTAACACATCACCCTTGTATAATTATTTTAGTTTGAGGGGGTGATAGTTTTATAGATAAGATTAAGACTTATACTATAAAGGAGGTTTTAGGAAACAAATAGTAAATAATTAACGCTTTTCATATGTATTTTGGGTGCTATTTTATTAGCACCCTATTTATGTATAAATTTTGTGAAAAATTAATTAAATAATTGACTTAAATTTTTTATTTTGATATAATCAGTTTTGTAAATGTGGAGGTTTATATTATGTTAAAAAAAATGAATTTACCAAATAAGATAACAATGTTAAGAATAATATTAGTGCCTTTTTTTGTAGTATTTATGGCATTACCAACAGATTTGATATGGCCAACTTTTGTTGCCTTTGGAATTTATATAATAGCAGCAATTACCGATTTTATTGATGGAACTATTGCTAGAAAAAAAGGTATTGTAACAAAATTTGGAAAGATAATGGATCCACTTGCCGATAAACTTATAGTATCTTGTGGCTTTATTATGCTTGCAGGTGTTGGTGCAATTCCTGCATGGATTGCATGTATAGTTATTTTTAGAGACTTCTTTGTTAATTCACTTAGAATGTTTGGTGCAGATAATGGTAAAGACATTGCTGCAACTTTAAGTGGAAAATTAAAAACAGTTTTCCAACTTACTGCTATTGTTTTTGCTATATTTGGTGTTGCGTATTCTAATATCTCATATGATGGATTAACTAAAATAGGAGAATTTTTAACTTCTCAAAATTCTGATATGATAGCAACACTTGTTAATATATTTATGTCTATTTCTATGGTAGGTGTAATAATTACAACGCTATGGTCACTAGTTGATTATTTTATAAGATTTAAAAAAGATATAGATGTTGAAGAATAAAAATAGTAATATTTTTTGATATGTAGCATGTATTTTAAGAGGTATATGCTATTTTTTATATAAATATTATGTAAATTTGATAAAAAAACTTGGAAATTTGTCAAAAATATTGTATAATAATATATGAGGTGTTATGTAAATGGAAGAACTAGATTTACAAGAAATACTGTATAGTTTTAAAAAGAAAATAGGGATTATAATTGCTATAACAATACTTGGGGCAGTGCTTGGTTTTGTATACTCAAAATTTTTGGTTAAACCAGTATATAGAGCATCTACTACACTGGTACTTGCTAAATCTGCTAGTGCTGGTAGTGGTTCTACTTCATCTGATAGTATAACTCAAAATGATATAACTCTAAACCAAAAATTAATATCAACTTATGGGGAAATAGTAAAAAGTAGAGCTGTTGCAAGAAGTGTAATTAATAGAGAAAATTTAGATATGGATATTGATAAATTTATATCAAATATTTCGGTAAGTTCAAAAGAGGGAACAGAAATATTAGAAATAATAGTAAAAAATGACACACCAGAGCTTTCTGCAAAACTTGCTAATTCACTTGCTGTATCTTTTAGCCAAAAAGTAAAAGAAGTTTATAATATAGATAATGTTTCTATAATAGATGAAGCAGAAATTCCAGACGAGCCATATAACATGAGTACCATTAAAAATGTAGTAATGTTTGGTTTGGGATCATTTGGAATAGTATGTGTAATTATATTTTTAGCTACATATTTTAGTAATACTGTAAAAAATGATGAGGAACTTGAAAGAATTCTTGGAATAAAGGTACTTGCGGTAATACCAAAAGTAGAAAATTAGGAGGAAACATATGAAAAAGGAATTAATAGTGCATGAATCACCAAAAGATCCGGTATCAGAGTCAATTAGATTACTTAGAACTAATATATCATATATTGCAAATAGAACTGGGGCCAAGGTATTTATGATAACTAGTGCAGCACCAGGTGATGGTAAAAGTTGGACAGTTGCAAACCTTGCTACTGCATTTGCCCAGTCATATCAAAAAGTCTTAATAGTAGATATGGATTTTAGAAAAGGAAGACAAAATGATATATTTAAAATGAAAAATGATGATGGATTTTCCACTTATCTAAAAAATATTTGTGGTAGAAAAACAGATGAAAATGATGAGTATGAACTTTTAAGTAAAATTAAAAAAACGCATGTGCCAAATCTATTTTTGCTACCATCTGGGCCAAATCCATATAATCCATCTGAACTTTTAGAGATAACAGACCTTGCTGGTTCTATTGCTTATTTAAAAACTAGATTTGATATTATACTACTTGATGTCCCACCAATTAGTATTGTTGCAGATGGTCTAATTATTTGTAGAGAAGCAGATTATACAATACTTGTGGCAGCAGCTTCAAAAACTAAAAAGAAAATGATAGTTGATGCAAAAAAGGCCGTAGAGCGTGTTAATGGTAGAATTGCAGGCGTAATTTTGAACCAAGTTCCAACTGATAAAAGAAAAGATTATAGTAAGTATTATTCTCATTATACAGAGGGAATAGATACTAAAAAATTTGATGATAAAAAAGAGGAATTTTAAATATGATAGATGCTCACATACATATTTTAAGTGGATTAGATGATGGTGCAAGTAATATAGATATCTCTTGTGAAATGGCATATGCTGCACAAAAGTGTGGATTTGAAAAAATAATTGCAACACCGCATTATATTGAAAATTGTTTAGAAACAGAATATAATATAGTAGAAGATAAAGTTTATGAGCTAAATAAGATTTTACAAGCAAATAATATTAACATTGAGGTCTATTGCGGAAATGAAATTTATTATACTGATAATATTGCTTATATACTAGAAAATAAAAAAGCACATACTTTGAATAATTCTAAATATTTTTTGATGGAGCTTGCTATTGTTGGAATGCCATTAAATTACATAGAAGTAATAAAGGATTGTATTGATAGAGGATATGTCCCTATAATAGCACACCCAGAAAGATATCAATGGTTTGATAAAGGATATGAAGATTTTGTTAAATTAAAACAATTAGGTGTAAAATTTCAAGTTAATTATGGAAGTATTATAAAAGAATATGGAAGTAAACCTAAAAAAAATGTTATAAAAATGTTTAAAAATGATATGGTAGATTTTATTAGTACAGATGCTCATAGAGTTGGAACCGTATATAATAATTTTGAGAAAATAAAGAAAAAAATTATATCTTTATGTGGAGCTGAAAAGTTTTTTATGCTTACAAGTGAAAATATTTATGATGTTTTAAAAAATTAAGTAGGAGTAAATCTATGATTATAGCTATTTTTATATGCATAACTATTTTGTTAGTATTTGTTTTATATCAAATTTATGAGCTAAATACACTTTCTGTATCTAAGTATGAAATTTTTATTGATAAAATTCCAAATGAATTTAATGATTATAAAATTGTACAAATTTCTGATTTACATTCAAAAGAATTTGGAAAAGAAAACATAAAACTATTAAGAAAAATTGATGAATTATCTCCTGACATTATAGTAATGACTGGCGATATAATAGATAAAAGAGATGATAAGTTTGATATTGCAATTGATTTTTTAAAAAAGTTATGCTCTAAGTATCAAGTTATTTATACTATTGGAAATCATGAAATAGAAATAGGATATAAAAAATTAAAAAAGTATAAAGAAGAATTAAAAGAAATTGGAGTTACAATACTAGAAGATAGTAGTATGACTATTTATAAAAATAAAAAAAGTATAGTTATTAATGGCCTAAATTATAGGTACAACTTAAATGATAATAAAAATAGTTATTTAAAATTTGTTAAAAGTAAAATAGGAAAAGTTGACCGAGAAAAATTTAATTTGCTACTTACACATGATCCAACTTATGCAACGCTTTATGATAAGATAGAAAATGATTTAATTCTGTGTGGTCATATTCATGGTGGAATTATTAATCTTGGAAAAGTAGCTTTATTTTCTCCTTCAAGAAAAATGTTTCCAAAGTATTTTTCTGGAATGTATAAATTAAAAAATTCAAAACTTATTGTAAGTAGGGGACTTGGAAAAAGTAAAGCTATTGTGAGAATTAATAACTTACCAGAAATAGTATTAATTAACTTAAAATCTAAAAAAACATAAAATTAAATATTCAACAATTTAAATGTAAATTAACTTAAATTGTTGAATATTTTTGCTTTTTTAGAATAACTTTTTACTATGGAGATGATTTGTATGGAAAAAATTAAAAGGTATTTAATTAGTCTATTTATAGCATTTTGTATATCAATAGCTTTAATAATTATTACAGCTATAATTTTTGCATATACTAATATTGATGATAGATATTTGCAAAGTTTTGTTACAGGAATAGTAACTATTTCATGTTTAGTATCATCAATAGTATTGGCTAAAAAAATAAAACAAAAAGGTATAATTTACGGGGCAATATTTGGATTAGTATATTGTTTATTAATTTATATATTAAATACATGTATATATGGAAACTTTTTTATTTCAAATACACTACTTGTGTATTTAGGAGTTTGTGCACTTTCTGGAATTGTAGGTGGAATTATAGGAGTAAATGTATAGCTATATGAAAAAAAAGAGAGTTATTATTGGTATTATTATTCTTGTTTTATTAATTATTACATATATTGGGCTAAATTATATAAAACTTTCTAGTGTTTATAGTTCACAAGAGGTATTACAAGAAAAGATCTATAATATGCAGTTTTATCTTGGCGGTGAAATTGCTGGGATAAAATTGCTTGCAACAGGTGTTCTTGTAATGGGCGTAGAAGATACAACTCAAAGTATATTAAATATAGGAGATATTATATTAAAAGTAAATGATGAAGAAATAGACACTGGTGCAAAACTCTCACAAATAGCTAAGAATTCTAATGGAGCTAAGCTTAAATTACAGATTAGTAGGAATAATTCTATTTTTGATGTATATATAACACCAAGATTTGATGATACTTCTTCTGAGTACAAATTAGGACTTTGGGTAAAGGACAGTACAGCGGGTGTAGGTACTATAACATTTTATGAAAAAACTACTAGTGGTTTTGCAGCACTTGGCCATGGGGTCACAGAAACAAGGGAAAATTATATATTACCAATAACTAGTGGAGCAATTACAAGTACCCATATATATAACATTAAAAAAGGTCAAGCACAAAGTCCAGGGGAAATTAAAGGAACAATAAGTAATAATATACTTGGCGAAATTTATGGTAATACAGATAAAGGAATATATGGAACTTATTTTAATCTAGACACCGAAGGAAAACAAGATATTAAAATAACTCCTAAAACTAAAATTAAAGAGGGTAAGGCATATATTTTTGTAACACTTGAAGACGGAATAAAAAATAAATATGAAATAGAAATAGAAAAAGTAATTTTAACTTCCAATGGTAATAAAAACATGATTATAAAAATAACAGATGAAGAATTGCTAAAAAAAACAGGGGGAATAATACAGGGAATGTCTGGTTGCCCTATTGTTCAAGATGGAAATCTTGTAGGGGCTATAACTCATGTATTATTAAATGATGCTACAAGAGGATATGGAGTGTTTATTGAAAACATGATAGAAGATATGATAAACATACAAAGTAATGTGTAGAAAGTTATAAAATTAAATTAAATATTCATTTTGTTAAAAGTAACTTCATATAATTTTTTGAGGTGTTAATCTTGAAAAAAATTATAGTAGTTACTTTATTTTTACTAACAATTATTACTTTTAGTTGTAAGTCTTATTGTGAAGACGAGTTAAAGCTGTCGTCTAATCATATTATTGTAATAGACAATAAGACAGGTAGAACTCTTTATACTAAGAAAGCTGATGAAAGGGCAAGTATTGCATCTCTTACCAAGATAATGACATCTATTATGCTTGTTTCAAATTGTAAAATAGATGAAGAAATAGAAGTGCCAAAATCTGTTGTAAATATTGGAGGATCTCTTGCAGGACTTAAAGCTTCACAAAAAATAAAAGCATATGATTTAATTTATGCTATGTTACTTCCAAGTGGAAATGATGCAGCATACACTGTTGGATACCATATAGGTAATGGTGATATATCAAATTATGCAAATCTTATGACAAAAGAGGCACAAAAAATAGGAGCCAAAAATACTTCATTTGCCAATCCTCATGGACTTGATAATAAAGATCACTATTCAACTGCAAGAGACATAGCACTTATTACTAGGTACGCATTAAAAAATAAATATATAAATGAAGCAATAAGCACTAAAACTAAAAATGTAGATTTGGGAGATTACAGTAAAACTCTAAATAATACTAACGCACTTTTAAGGACATATGATTTGGCAGATGGTGTAAAAACTGGATATACATCTGATGCTGGAAGATGTTTAGTAGCCTCTGCAACTAATGGTGATAGGAGATATATAAGTGTAATATTGGGTGCTGATACGACAAATATTAGATTTTCAGAAGCAAAAAAAGTGCTTGAATACTGCTTTGAAAAATATAATTATGTTGATATATCTGACTATTTAAATATATATATAAAAATTCCTATAATTAAGGGGAATATTAAATATTATGAAAACACTAAAAAGTATGAGGCAAGTATACCATTAAAAGAAGATGAGTATGAAAAAATATATATAAAACAAGATTTTGTAAAATCAATAACTCCTCCTATGAGTGCTGGAAGTAAAATTGGTAATATAAAAGCATATATTGATAATGAAGTAATTTATGAACAAGACATTTATTTAGAAAAAAATATATATAAATTACGGAATATATGATTATATAGATATG
>CAKPJL010000022.1 GCA_934162655.1 uncultured Clostridia bacterium
AGTCAAGCCCATAAACAGAGATACAATTGAAAGTTTAGTCCTACGCTTAAAAGATGAATTTTCCAAGAATAGTGTAATATTTCTACAACTAAATAAATGGTCATGTGTAAGAACAGATACAATAACATATATAGAAAAATGTGATAATAAATGTAACGTATATGCTAACAATAAGACACTTTTTACAACTAAAACTCTATCTACTCTTATTGATGAATTGCCTAGCAACTTTGTTAAATGCCATAAATCTTATATTTGCAATACTTCAAAAATTTTAGGGATAGATAAAAAACAAGGGCTTTTATATTTTTCAAATGATGTAACATGCCCAATAAGTCAAAATTTCGATATAAGGGGTGGGAGAATTTATGAGTAATATAATAATAAATACAGTGAGTATGTTGCTCCAAACAATTGTACTAAGTTACTGCATAGCAATCTTATCCAGCATATTTTCGGGTGAAAAATACTCAAAAAGTCAAATAATAATTTCATCAATTTGTCTATCTATAAGTCCTATTGTATCAACATTTATAAAAATTGATAATGTAATTGCAAAAATGTTACTATTTTCAATACCACCTATATTCAGTATGAAAATTATATATAAAAATAGCTCTATGAAATCAATTATTATAACAATATGTACATATATATTTTTTGCAATTACAGAATTAGTAGCAATGTTTTTTGTCGTATTTATATTTAAATGTAACTCTAATGATATATTAAACAATACAAGTATATTGCTAACACTAATTATTATACAAATGATATTAATGTTATTTTTAATTAAATTATTATCTTCAATAATAAGTAGATTTACTAAGTTTAGTGAATTAGCTAAAGATGTAAACTCAAATCAGATATTGAATTTAATTTTAATAATTTCAATTTGTATTCTACCAAATATTATAATAACAGCTCTAAATTCGTATAATTTTAATGTTAAATTTCTAGTCATTTACTGCTTAGAAACAATAGCCATGGCAATCACGATATTTATATTCTTTAAAAGAACTTTAGAAAGAGATAAAGCTCAATCTGAACTATTTATTAGTGAGACACATAATAAAACAATGGTAGGAATGGTTGATGGAGTAAGAACTTTAAAACATGATTATAACAATATTATGCAAGCATTGAATGGCTATGTTGTAACAAAGCAATATGATAAATTAGAAGAACATATTAAAAAAGTTTTACAAGAATGTAATGTGGTAAATAACTTATCTATAATAACTCCAGAATTATTTAACGAACCAGCAATATATGGAGTTATGGGTGCTAAGTATTTCTTAGCAATAGAAAAAGATATACCAGTTGATATAGAAGTAATTTGTGATTTTACAAAAGTATCATTTTCAATGCCAGACTTATCAAGAATTCTTGGTATACTTTTAGATAACGCTATGGAAGCAACTATCAATTCAAAAGAGCCTTATATTAAATTTGAAGCAATATTTGACAAAAGGAAAAATGCAGATGTAATTAAAGTTATAAATACTTATGATACTTCTATAAATATAAATTTAGAAAAAATATATGAAAAAGGAGTTTCAAGTAAAAAAGTAAAGTCTGGAATTGGCTTATGGGAAGTTAAAAAGATTATAAAGAAAAATAAAAATGCTCAAATATACCCGACAATTGAAAAAGGTAAATTTGTTCAAAACATTATAATTGAAAGACTATTTGAATATGAAGAGCCAGATAAAGAAGAAGGTGCCATGATAATAAAAGATAATGACTAGAAAGTGGAAGTAAGTTTTGCTACTTACTTCTACTTTTTTAGATAAGGAAAACCACGGCAGATTGCCGTGGTAATTGTTGTATTGTTAATTTATTATATTATTTTTGTATTAAGCATCTTGGTGCCTTCGGTTGTAAAAATACTACCCAAAAGCAACTATTAGTTGATGATTTAGCATAAACCTCCAATATTTTTTTGACAATTTTTTTCATAAAATCCCTCCTTTTTCATTTGTTTGCTAGTATATTTTATCTTTTTTTCGCTGTTATAGATAAACTTACCTTTCTATATAATAAAAATATTGAAAAGTAAAATATACTAGCATAAATTTATATTAAAGTATATGAAATACCTAATATAACAAATTTTATTTTTCAAAATACTTACTAAATTCTTTTGAATCCTTTGATCTAGTACATTTTAAAATTTTATAAGCAATGTTTGTAGCCATAAAATTACTATATAACATAGTTATAAGTATTATTTGCTTTGTAATATTATCTTTAATGAATAAAACTAAACTAATATCGATTATTATTTGAGAGATTATTGCCAAAATTTTCATAGTTATTCTCTTATTTTTATTTAATACAGGTACTTCTTCTGTATCAGATGGAGCATATTTTAAAATAACATATAAAGAAAACAAATTAATTAAGGCTAAACTAATATAAAATGTCATGTCATTTAGTTTAATGTATTTTGAAATTAAAGAAGGTGTAATAAAAAATATTGAACTAAAAACAAAACATGTAAAATTGGTTCTAGCATGTGCTCCTCCTAAAAATGTTTTATATAGAGTTGTAACCAAAAACACAACTCCTACTTCTTTTAATATTTCTAAAAGGAGAGACACTATAAATATTAACAAATATTTTGGTGTATCTTCTAACACTCTAGTTACCCCAAACATCATTATTTCTCTTTGATCTGGGTCAATATCTTCATTTTTATATAGCATATTATCTACTATATAACCACTCATTTTTTCTACCAAATGGCATCACCAACTTCATACTCTTTGATTATATACTTAAAATTCGACACATTTGAAAACTATTGGTATAATGTCTATTTTCATAGGTAAAATCTAATTTTTATAACTTGACCGCGATTTTTACTACTTTTGCAATCACTTTTTTTGTAACATGTTATTTTTTTTATCATATTATAATTTTAGGAGGAGAATTATATGGAAAATGATTGTTTAAAGGTTATGAATAATTTTGAGGAAAAACACTGTATATCCATTGGGGATGTTGCACCAGATTTTACTGCAAATACCACAATGGGACCTATAAGACTAGGTGATTATAAGGGTAACTGGGTGGTGCTTTTTTCACATCCAGGGGATTTTACCCCGGTATGTACCACAGAATTTATATGCTTTGCTAAGCTAAATAATGAATTTTTAAAAAGAAATTGTAATCTGATAGGGCTTTCAATAGATAGTAACCCATCACATCTAGCATGGGTAAATAATATACATAGAACTACTGGTATAACTATACCATTTCCAATTATTGCAGATTTAAATATGGACATTGCAAAAAAGTACAATATGATTGCACCAAATGTAAGCAATACAAGTACAATAAGAAGCGTATATATAATTGATCCAAATCAAAGAATTAGATGCATTTTGTCTTACCCAAAAACTTGTGGAAGAAATATTGGTGAGATTCTAAGAATATTAGAATCCCTACAAATTACAGACAACCAAAATGTACTTACACCAGCAAACTGGGTTCCAAATCAGGCAACAATAATACCAGCCCCACAAACTTACAAAGAACTTATTGAACGTACTAATGATAACTCAATGTACACATGCCTTGACTGGTATTTGTGTTTTAATGAAAATACTAATAATAGTAACAATTTAAATATGTAATTTAGGAGGTAAATATGGATACTATAAATGATAATAGATGTTGTTCATCTTGTAATAATAACAATAATAATTCTTGTGGATTTTTAAGCAGCATATGTTGTAGCGGTTCTAACTCTTGTATTTGGATAATTTTAATAATTATTGCAATAATATTAATTTTAAATAGTTGCTCTTCAAATTCAGGAAATTGCTGTAATGGACTTATTTAAAAAATACAAAAAGATGAAATTTTAAATTTCATCTTTTTTTGTTTCTTTACTTAAAAGTTTTAATAATATATACTCATAATTTTTTCCTTCTTCTTTTGCATAATCAATTTCTTTTTGTAATTTGTTTATTTCAGCCTTTTTATAAAAAATTGATGTTATATAAAAGACAAATATAACCGCCATAAGTATTATTTCTGCTATAAAAACATTATCCATTAAACCACTCCTAAAACATATTCTATGCAATATTTAAAACATTATTATTAATTATAGCATAACACTTTAAGTATTACAACATATACATTAGATTTTTCTGATATATGTTTTTTATACCATTTATTATAAAATTTTTATAGGGAGTGATTAACATGAGTATATATATAAATATGAAGAAAAACAGAGTAGAAGCTAGTTATAAAACTGTATATCTAAAAAATGATTTAATAGAAAAGTTAGACAAAATAGCAAAAGAAAATGACACATCTTTTAATAATGTAGTAGTAAATATGCTAGAATATTGTACAAACAATGAAATTAACACAGATAAAAAAGCCTAAAGAAAATCACTCTATTTTAGAGTGATTTTTCGTAAAAAAACACCTCACATTTATTTAAAAAAATAAATATAAAGCATTTTTTTATTTATATTCTTATAGCTTTTTCTTCAAGTCTTAGTTTATCAGCAATCATAGCTATAAACTCTGAATTTGTTGGTTTGCCTTTATTTGAATTTACAGTGTAACCAAATATTTTATCATGCATTTCTATTTGTCCTCTATTCCAAGCGACTTCTATTGCATGTCTTATTGCTCTTTCAACTCTCGATGGTGTTGTTTGGTATTTTTTTGCTAGATTTGGATATAATACTTTTGTTATAGAATTTATTATTTCTTCATCTTCAACTGCTAAAAGAATAGCTTCACGAATATACTGATAACCTTTTATATGAGCTGGTACACCAACATCATGAATTATATTTGTTACTCTCACCTCTATTGGTGCAATCCCGTTACTTGCTGCTATCGGCTTGTTATAGCACCCCGGAACATTCACATAATCTGATGCTTCAGAAGAAATCAAATCTCTTAGTCTATCTATTAAAGTCCCTATATCAAATGGTTTTACTACATAATATGTTGCTCCGAGTGCAATAGCTTTTTGCGTAATTTTCTCTTGCCCTATCGCAGACATTATAACAACAGTTGGTAAACTTGCATCCTTTTCTTTTACCATATCTTCTAAGACAGCTAGTCCATCTCTTTCTGGCATAACAATATCAAGTAGCAATATGTCTGCCTTGCATTCTCTTAGCTTACTTACTGCATTTACACCATCATTGGCAGTAGCAACAACTTCCATATCATCTTGCGAATTAATATACATAGTTAAAATTTTGACAAATTCCTTATTGTCATCCATCACCATTACTTTTGTTTTCTCACTCATGAAACCTCCCTCGTTTATCTAAACAGCGTAACACAATTATATATATTATTTTAACTAAAATCAAGAGTTTTTATCATTTTTTAAAAACGAGTTTTGTCGAATTTAAACATTTTTATTCGTTTTTTTTATTTTATTCAAAATTTTTTATTTTATCCACTTATTTGACACTATAAATAAAATAAATACGACATTTAATTTTCATACATCTAATATTTATTTGTAAATTCCTAATATTACCAGTATTAATATTTTAAATTGACACAAATTATTAGTGTAAAACAACAAATTATTTTAGTTGTTTGACACTTTTAATATATTGGAGGTGAATTTAATATGGCATCAAGCAAAAATCCACAAGCTAGAGAAGCTTTAAACAGATTCAAATATGAAGTTGCTTCTGAAGTAGGTGTAAACTTAAAACAAGGTTACAATGGTGATTTAACTTCTAAACAAGCTGGAACAGTTGGCGGAATGATGGTTAAGAAAATGATTGAAAAAGCTGCTAGCCAAATGTAGTTAAACTTTTTTAGTTTATTAATTTAAAAGGTGACTAAATTTTATCTTAGTCACCTTTTATTTAGTTTATTTATTATACTTATTTATAAGATAATTATACTTTGTAGCATGTTTCATTTCATCTGTCATTATTTCAAATATCTTATCATAATTTTGTCTTTTATCCATTGATTTTAATATGGTTCTATATCTTTCCATAGCTGATATTTCACCTTTAAACGCATTTTTTAATCCCTCTAAAAAACTAATATTAAACTGAGTTTGACTTACCATACTATTTTTAGGAATTTGTATTCCAGTTAAGTCATAGTAAACTTCTCTTAGTAAGATTCCATGTTTTTCCTCATCTTCTTTTATTTTGTTTATAAATTCCTTTGCTTCTTCATCTGGTGCAATACTTATTAAGTATTTATAAAATGCATCGTCTTCTGCCTCATTTAGTGTTGAATTTCTTATACTTTCAAGAGCTTTTTTTAACTCTTCTGCAACTCTTATCTCACCACTTGCACATCTTAAATATTGATTTTGTTCAGTAATCTGATACATATCTAATAATCCAAAATTAAATTTATTTTCCATATACTCACCTCCACTTATCTATCTTATAGTATATGAAATAAAAAAAAAGAAGTTAAAATTTTACTTATTAACTTCCTCATTTATTATATCTTTAACAACTTCTGATGCAATAATGAGTCCTGCGGCACTTGGAACAAAAGAAATTGAACCAATTGTTTTTGAAACTTTTTCTGACCTTGGTTCTTCTTTAGAGAACACAACTTTTTGTTTTTTTATACCCAACTCTTTTAAAATTTTTCTTACTTTTTTTGCTAGGGGACACATATATGTTTTATTAATGTCACATATTTTAATATCAAGAGGATTTATTCTTCTTCCCATCCCCATAGACGAAATACATCTTATATTATTTTTATGTGCAAATTCAATTATAGATATTTTTGCCTCTAAGTTATCAACACAATCAACAATATAATCATAATTACTATTTAAAATGCTTGCTATATTCTCCTTGGTTACATTTTCTTTAATTGCAATTAATTTTATGTCCTCATTTATGTCAAATACTCTACTTTTAGCTATTTCTACTTTATCTTTGCCTATTGTAGAGTTTAGAGCTATAAGTTGCCTGTTTATGTTAGTAGCATCTACTACATCCTTATCAACTATTGTAATATTTAAAATACCACATCTTGCTAAAGCTTCTAAAACATATGAACCAACTCCACCGATTCCTAGTACACAAACATTAGAATTATTTAGTTTTTTTAAATTTTCTTCTCCTATCAAAATAGAAGTTCTCTCATAAATATTTTTCATATGTAATTCCTACTTTTTCCTTCTAATTATTGTTCCATTTGATACTTCAAATGGTATTTTTAAAATTACTTTTTGACCTTTTACTCCAGGGTTTATAGTATCAATATTCATATTTGTTTTAATATCTACTAACTCATCTATATCAAATGCGTCTACATCAAATTTGTCACTATATAAAATTTCTAGTCTATCTTTTAGACTTAATTTATTTTTTATTTCTACTACGTAGTGTTGACTACTATCACTAACTTTTTCTATAACCTTTGCTCCATATTCATAATCCATATTTTCACTCTTACCGTCAAAATCATGAATATCTTGATTATTTTTGTCATCAAAATAAAATTTAGATAGTCCCCTTGTTTTTACTTTTATAAGTTCATCTAAATATTTTTTGGAATTAAATTCACTTTGTCTATTTTGTTCTTTTAAGTTATAGTATTCATCTATAGCTTGTCTATATGTTCTTACAACAGTTGCTAAATAATAATCTGTTTTAAGTCTTCCCTCAATCTTTAAGGATTCTACTCCCATTTCTATAATTGTTGGTATTTCCTCAATTAGACACATGTCTTTTGAAGAAAAAATATATGTTCCTTTATCATCAAAATCGATATTTAGCTTGCTTTCTGGATTATTTACTTCGCTTGCCACTAGATTATACTGCCATCTACAACTTTGTGCACAATCTCCCTGATTTGCACATCTATTTGCTAAATATTTACTTAAATAGCATCTGCCAGAATATGCATAACATATAGCACCATGTATAAACATTTCTACTTCTAAATCTTGTGGCTTATTTTCCATTATATATTTTATATCATTTCTGTTTAATTCTCTTGATATAACAACTCTTTTAGCACCAAATTTTCTCCAAAAATTTGCTGCATGTAAACTTACAGTATTTGCTTGCGTACTGATATGTATATCCATATTTGGTGCTATTTGCTTTATCATATCAATTACTCCTGGATCTGATGCTATAATCGCATCGGCACCTATTTTATCAAGACGTTTAATTTCACTTTCAATTTCTTTATAATCTTCATCCCTAGCATATATATTTAGTGCAACATATACCTTTTTTCCTATGCTATGTGCATAGGAAATTGTTTCTTCTAGTGTATCTGAATTCATTTCTGCTCTTGTTCTAAGAGATAGTTTTGCAGTTCCTGCATAAACTGCATCTGCACCATACATAAACGCTATTTTTGCCTTATCAACACTTCCTGCTGGTGCCAAAAGCTCTACTTTCTTCATTTTAATACTCCTTTTTAGTCTACATTATAAGATTTAAACCATGTTCCAAATTCTATTTTATTTTTGCCGTTTAATATCTTATAGTCAAATATTTTATAAAATAACCCAATATATTCTACTGTTCCACCATCTTCATATTCTGCCCTCATTATAGAAAATACAGGTTTTTTTCCATCTATTAATTTGCTTATGTCCGCTGCCATAAAGGTAAAACAAACAATAGTAAACAATATTATAGATGTTACAAGTATAATTACAGTTTTTTTAGACATAACACACCACCTCATGTTATTATGTTATATATTATACTATTATTTCGTATAAAAGTAAATATTTTATAAAATAAAAGATGTATAACAATATACATCTCATATATTTTTATTTACTATATAATCACAAATCTCATTTGCTTTTTTATCAAATTTTTCTTTGTCTTTAATTAATTCTTGCAAATCATCTAAATATTTTTTATATTTATCATCATCTACATAATATTTCTTTACTGCATATCCATTAACTCCAAATTTTTCTTGGGCATGATCATACACTCTTTGTATATGCTCATTTCTATTATGATTTTGAAAGTGTTCAAATGAATAGCAAATAGCTCTCAAAAAATATTCATCAATACTTATGTTTTTATCAGCAGATGCTAAAATTTTTCCATAAATATTTCTTGGAATATTTGGATTAGACGCCCTATGATCTTCTATTGCCTCTTTTACTATGTTTTTTTCTTTGCTACTTATAAATCTATCTAAATTCTTATCTTCTTGCATAATTTTTGCAGATACTATTTCATGATGTTCCCTATCTATATGATCGCCTATATCATGGTAAGAAACTGTAATATATAGTAAATCATAATTTATATTATATTTTTTAGATATTTCATAGGCTCTATTAAGTACATACATAATATGTGATATATCATGTGCCTTTCCATTTTTTTCATACTCTTTAAACACATTAGTTTTTATATAACTAAGAAGTTCTTGATTTACCATTTGTTCAAATTGTTTAATTTGACTACAATCATTCATTGATAAAATCCCCTTTTTTTAAATTATATCATTTAAAAGCTAAATAAACAATAAAAGTTTCAAATATTGATAATACTTGAAGCTTTTATAATATATTATTTATTTGGTGTTAAGATACCCCCACCCACTAAATGAATAGTTTTTCCATCAAGTGAGCTACACTTGTTTGCATCATAATATATGTTATAACCATTGGAAATTATATTGCTAAAATCATCTGTTTCATCTTCTATACATGTAATATATGCATCAGACTCAAGTGTTAGACTAGATGTCTTGTCAAGTGTAATTTTTATATAGTTAGCACTACCGTCTTCATTTATCTTAGATGTAAGATGTGAATTACTTTCCAAATTTATCTCTATTTTACTTATTTTGTCTGCTACTAAAGCTCCACTAAGTTTTTGGTTTTTAGCATTAAGTACCACAGACGCTCCATTTTGTCCACTAGTTCCCCACTCTCCATCATTTCCAGATGCTTTTAGTAAAACTTGACTTCCAAAATTTAACTTAGTATTTTCTAAATTTATAACAGCATCTGTATTAGTTGAAAAAAACATCGGTGCAGCATTATAAACAGTTGAATCTTCTAATATTGTTAAAGTAGAGTTGCTAGAACTAAATGTACCAACACCTTCTGCTGCATCACCAGACATACTTTGGTATATCATAATACCACAGCTATCAATACCATTTTCTACCCTTCCATAGCCATTAGATACTAATGTAGAGTCATTTACAGTTACTGAGTTTTTTCCTTCAATAACAGTAATTGATGAACCTAGTGCTTTACCTGTAATATTTGATACTGTTATGTTACCCGTTGAATATATGCATGGTGAACCTTTTCCAGAAGTATTAAGGATACTATCTGTGACTGTTATAATTCCTTCTCCCCTATCTGTTGCCACCGCTGCACAATGTGCCCCTTGTGTATTTATCGTTACTTTATTTGCAATGATAGTTCCAGAATATGTAGCATCTAAACCACGAGACGAGTCTTTTTGGGTGTTAATTTCTACATTATTTAAAACAACTTTTGCATATTCACCTGTGGAAAATACAGCATTTGCACCAACAGCATCTGTATTTATTTTAGTATTACTAATTTCAAGTGTTGAGTTTTGTGTAGCAATAGCTACTGCATTAAGGCCATAAAATTCACTTTGCTCTGTATTTGAAGTATCCCCTTGCTTATTTATAACAGATGAACTAATTTTTAAATTTCCACCATTTGAAACTTTAACTACTGAGGTATCCTTTTCATCACTTGATAATGTTTCATCTAAAATTTCTTGTGTATCAGTAACTTCTATATTTGAATTTATATCTACATTTTCTAAATTATTATTATTTTTGCCATCACCCATTTCTTTTCTAAAATCGTCCATTCCTTTAAAAAATTTCATATGATTAGAAAAATAGTAATACATAAGTCCAAATAGTATTAAAAAGAGTACAACAATAATAATTATTAATAAAGTATAATTTTTTTTCATATTATTCTCCTTTTTAATTACTTGATTCTTCACTTTTTTGATCGTTGTTCATTTCTTGTTTACCATCACTATCTAGCGGTTTTTCCGGCATTTCTTCTTTGTCTTGTGGCATTTTATTGTCTAGTCTTTTTAAGTCTTTATTATTGCCATCTTGATAAATGTTAACCATCTCTCCCCTACTTGGCATCTTAGCATTTTCATCAGTCATTTTATCATAAATTATAAAAACAGTAGTTACCACAATAGCCCCAATTAAAATACCAATAACTAAATACAAAATTTTTTCTTTCATGTTTTCTCCTCCTCTAACTGTATTTTAATCATATTTTGTGTTAATTTTGTGTTTATAAAAAGAAAAATAAAAGGAAATGTATAATTCCTTTTATTTATTAAATTTATCTATTAAAATTTCTTTTTTTGTATGAGTATATGTTTTAAGTGTAGCTTCTCTTTTTAGTGCTTCACTTTTTGTATCAAACTGCTCAAAATATACTAATTTTACTGGAAGCCTTGCCCTCGTATACTTAGCTCCTTTTCCTAGATTATGCACATATTCCCTTCTATACGGATTTTTAGCATATCCGCTATAAATACTGCCATCACTACATTTTAGCATATAAGCATAATGTTTACTTTCATCTATTATATTCATTTTATTTTATATCACTCTTCCATAACTGATGTTTATTACAATAAGCATAAATTGTAGATTGTTTTTCATATTTAAATCTACAACTAGCTTCTTGCTCTGGATATAAATAGACTATTTCTTCACGACCATTTTTTACTTTTGCAATCCACATTATATAATGATCATTATCCATTGGATGATCTATACTAACATATATTTCATCTTCTACTATTTCATATTTTGGTATATGCTTATCCTTATTTGCGTCGCAAGTATTTGGGGTTAAGAGCTCCATACTTTTACCACAACACTTAATAGAACAATCACTACAATTACAATCATATATTACATGCACTAGTGCTCCACAATCTTTGCACCTTTTTATTAATAAATCATTTTTCATAAAAAGCACCTCATTTTTATTATATCACATTTTACCTTTATCTTCAAAAATCGATATTTTATACATAACATATATAGATTTATTATATTATTTATGATATATTTTTATTAAACTTAATAAGGAGTGATAATATGAAAAAATATATTAGCTTTTTAGTAAAAAGCATTTTAGCAGGAATTATGATAGGAATTGGTGGAACAATTTTTCTATCTTGCAGTAATAAATTTATTGGAGCTATTCTATTTGCAATTGGACTTTTTATTATTGTAACAAGAGATTTTAATTTATTTACAGGTAAAATTGGATATATTTTTGAAAATCCACCCAAATACCTTATAGAAGTAATTATTACACTTATTGGAAATTTTATTGGCACATTTATTGTTGGATTTGTACTAAGGTACACAAGAATTTCAAAACTCATTATGCTAAAGGCAAATGAAATCTGTCTTTTAAAACTAAATGATAATATCTTAAGTATACTAATACTTTCATTTTTCTGTGGTATGCTTATGTACATTGCAGTAAATGGATATAAAACTATAAGTGATAACGTTGGAAAAAATATAGTATTATTTTTATGTGTTGTTGTTTTCATATTATGTGGATTTGAACATTGTATTGCCAACATGTACTATTTTTCAATAGCTAATATGTGGAATTTTAAATCATTTTTATATCTATTAATTATGATTTTAGGTAATTCTTTTGGTGGAGTGTTTATTCCATTATCTAATAAACTAATTAAAAATGGTAAATAAATAAAAAAGGATGCAATATAAAAATATTACATCCTTATTTTATTTTTACTGCAATGCCATACCAGCAGCAAGTCCACTAAATACACCAAGTACACTTAATACTACTAAGACGATTAATATCAATAAATATACACAAAAAAATGATCTCGCATAGTTCTTAACATTTACATTTTGTGTTCCACCACATGCAAATACAATAAGTATTATGAATCCAACAAATGGTATAGAAAAAAGTAATTGATAGCCAAAATATCCCCATGCAGATATTGGTCTAAATCTTTCTTCACCGTTATAATTATTTGCCATAAAAAATTCCTCCTTATTTAAAAATAGATAAAAATTTACTATACTTATATTATATTTAAATTTTAAACAAAGTCAATATATAAAGTAATAAAATATGACATATATTTTTATTTTTCTACCCATAAATACATTCCAGTAATCACCTCAGGTTTATATTTAAAACCGTTTTTTTGATAAAAAGATTCATTACCAGCTGTTGGTGTTAATTCTATCTGCAATTTTTCACCTTCTTTAACTCCAGCTTCTATGAGTGCCTTTAGTTCACTTACTATTTTTGTTCCTATGCCTTTTGATTGGAACTCTGGTTTTACGCATATATCTGTTAGAGTACATAATATAGATTTATCTCCGACAACTCTTCCAATTCCTGCAAGCTTTGAATCTACGGTAGCCTTAACCATGTACATAGTATTTTCTAATGCTTTCTTTATCTGTTCTTTAGTATATGCTTTCCACCCCACCGAATCTATCATTTCAATAAATTCTTCTACTGTTATACAATAGCTAATCTTGACATTCATAACTTTATCACCTTTAATAATAATTATATAATATAATAATTTTGATTTCAACAAAATAAAAAATAAGCTCTAAGCATAACGCTTAGAGTTTATTTTTTATTCAATTGGTATGTATTTTTTACCTGGTAATTCTTTCTTTTCTTCTTTTCTTGGAACTTCTACTGTTAAAGTACCGTTTCTAAATTTTGCCTTAATTTCCTCTTCTGTTACATCTTTACCTACATAAAAGCTTCTTGAACATTCTCCAAGATATCTTTCTTTACGTACAAATTTTCCTTTTTCTTCATCCTTTTCTTCTTTGTGCATACTAGCATGGACTGTTAAGTATCCGTCTTGAATATTTAACTTAATTCCCTCTTTCTCATATCCTGGCAAATCCATGTCAATGATATATTTATCTTTCTTTTCTTTAATATCTGTCCTCATAAGTTTACTCTCTCCTTCATTAAAGAATGAATCTCCAAACATATCATCGAATAAATCAAAGCCATGTCTTTTAGGTATCATCATCATAAAAATCAACTCCTTCAAATTAATTCATGTGTTGACACTTGATGGGAGTGGCACATATTTTAATTGTGATAAATATCATTTATCACTTTCATATATTATTATACTCCATTTTTTAGCACTGTCAATAGCAGAGTGCTAATTTCACAAAATTTTCACTTTTTCTTACTTCCTATAAATGTTTTTACTCTAAAATTTGGTATTTTACTAGTTATTATAACTTCCATCTATATTTAATGTTTATTATATTCTGTACTAATTTTATTTATTGCTATGCATTTTTAGTTATATAGTTTAATATCATATAATATTTATATCTACTTATATTATCAATATTTTCCACAAATAACATGCCTGATTTATATTACTTTTTATATATTTTTTCATACTTTTTCCTTTATATCAAATCTTGTCTTTAAATTATTATGTCTAGATCTTTTATTTGATATTACTTTTTTGTTTATACTTAACTCTATTAATAATTTATATAGTTTATTGTATGTATAAAGGTATAGTATTGAATAATTCTTAATCCTATATATAATGTATACTGTACAAAATAAAATACATATTACTAATCCATTTTTGCTTATTTTTAATATATTGAGTAGCATTTCATCTACACTACAAAATGAATATATAGATGTGTATATTCCTAATACTCCAAAAATAATAGTCAAAAAAGTACCTAAAATTTTTGCTATACTTTGGCCTAAATTTGTGTCATCAAAGTTTTTCTTTTCACCATAATAATTGATCATTTGATCCATTAGATCTATGTAATATAAATTATTCTTTATAAGAATCTTCTTTAAAATTTTTAATTCTTTCCTTCTAAGTTCTGCTAAGATTTTTGTGATATCACTTAATTTAAACATGTATTTTTTATTACAAATACTACAAACACTCTTAAATATTTTTGTAATTTTATAAAATAGATATATAACTATCAAAATAGATCCACCAATTGAATAAATTATTTTTAATACTTCTAATTTATTTAATAATATGAAACCTAAGGCATAAATTACTGCAATTAATATAATTTTGGAAACTAATAGCTTTATTTCATTAAGTATTTTGACTATGTTGCTCTCATTATGAAATATACTTACTACTCCATCTAAATAAAATTGGTTTTCTATCTTTAATTTATTCATAACCTTTTATAATTGCTCTCCCATCTTTATTTATTCTTACTTTATTACTTATAACTAATATTTTAGATATATTTTCTAGTAATTCATATATTTTAAAAGTATTAATATTTAATTTTAAAGATATACATTTAAAAGCTTCCATCCTATTTTCTAAAACATCATCTAACATTTTTATAATCTCTTCAAGTAGTATTTTTTCTAGTAAATTGAATTTTATATTATATAACCATTCATATATACTGATTTTATATAGATTAATATTAGATTGATCTAATCCCATTATATAGTTTCCATCTATATTATCACAACTATCTTTACTGACTAACTTAAAATTTCTTATAACATACTTTATCATTATATATCTTGTTCTATAAAGCATTTTTTGTATTATTAAATCATTATCATATATGTAGTTTTTTTCTATTTTACCAAATGATAAAACAGATTTCATTGATGCATCTATTAAATCTTCCTTTAAGTGTACACAATTATATTTATTACAAATTACTGTTGCCTGAATTTTTATTAATTTATTTATTTTTTGATAATTATCTCTAATAAATTTAGTAGATACACTTATATTACCTCCTATCCACAATCCATGTTTATTTTTTTCTAAAATTTCTACATTGTTATAATAACAAAATTTAAATTTATATATATAAGTCAAAAATGTATCTATGCTTACATTATACTTATCACATATTTTTACTATTTCTTGTTTCGTATAATACCTTTCTCCATAACATTTGATGTATTTTAGATCAATTTTTATCATATTTATTTTATATTTATCATTTATTTTCTTGTTTATTAAGTTTATCCTTGTCCAAGAGTTTTCTTGTTTGTAAATAATTTTGTAGTAACATCCTAGCATAAATACTAGATCTTTTAATTCTATTTTCTCATTAGCGGCTATTTGTTCAAGTTCTCTTTTGGTTATAATTCTATTATCGTATAAGTTGTATTTATTTAAGACTTTGGATAGTATATTATTCATGGCATTTTCCTCTTTGTTTTTACAATATTTCTACTAAAATTAACTTTTTACTAGGCTATATTTAATAATGCAAATTAATCTTAATAGACTATAAATCAAACTAGTTTTTAACTACTTTTTCTTAATTATACCACAAATAAATTTCTTTATAAAATTTAAATAACTATATCTATTAAAATAAAAAGGATTAATTTTTAAGCCTTCGGGTTATGAGCGCCGGCAAAGCTACTTTTGAGGATTTATGAAAATTCAAGTTTTTATTGGTATTTAGCCATTTATAGAAGATTTAGTTTATTGAATTTTTATGCAATTTTTTGATGTTTTTGGAAGCAATTCTTCCCAAAATTTTCCCAACTTTGTATGGTAAAAAAATACAATAATCTTCTATAAAATCAATAATTATTTTGGAGGTTTTATTATGAAAAATTTAAGAGAAGTTAATGATGATATTTTAAAAGATTGGTTTATTTATAGAGATGAATATATCTCTGCTTTAAAATCTGATGAGGATAAAAAACATTGGATTTATTTTGATGAAATAGCTGAAAATATTTTAAGAAACGTACCTGAGTGTAATAAGAAATATGTTAGACAACAATTACATAAACTTGATGATAATTTTTTAGATTATTGTGATTATTGGAATGAGAAGTATTATAGAAATGGATTTTGTGATGGAATAGAACTTCTCAATGGATGTTTTGATTAGATAGTAAAAAGCCGAGTTAATTCTCGGCTTTCAATCAAATAAACTCATTTGACCATCTTCTATTTTAAATAATAATTGTTTTGTATTAATAAAAAAATTACCATTTTTTAATATATTATCTATTTCAAAATTATTTCCATATAATTCATTGCATTTAATTTTTAGTTTTTCTTTTGAAACACATGGGAAAAAACTAATTATTTGTTTATTAAAATAATTATATTTACTATTTTTATTTAAATATTGTTTTTTGTCTAATACTCGCTTTATTAAAGGATATATTTTTTCTGTTAATTTTATTTTAGCTGCATTTTCTGCATCATTATGTATTACATTACATGTTAATCCCAGTACTAAATCTACGAACTGTATAAACTGTGAATTCATTTGTTCTCCTTGTTTATGATCCGAATCTATAAATTCCACTTTATCTGTTATAAAAAATATTCTATTTTCTCTTTGAAGAAACTGTCTCATTCTAATATGTTTTATTGCATTAGTATCAAAATATTTATGAGTCTCCATTTCCGTTGTGGAATCGTGATATATGTGTTCTATTATAATTCTATCATAATTATTAAATACTGCAATTAATCTTAATAATGCAGTCCTAAAAAATCTAGTATATACATTTCCATATTGTTTATCATCACCAAATAGATCCATATCTAAATTAGATTCTATTACACCTAGTATATTAAAATAAATACTTTTTTCATCATTTAAATTATTGTGTAATAAGATGTCTATCCAATTATTTGCAATTTTATATTTCACATTCTCTTTTTGTATTTTTGTATAATGTATTTCACCATTATTCTCAGTATGAAACTTGCATTTCAAATTACAATTTTCAAATATTCTCCCTTCATTTCTTAAGCATCTCGAATTATTTAATTTTTTATACAAGTATTCCTTTTTTTCTAAAGGAATAGCCATAATCATTATATAGTCTATTATTTCTTTTGTTTCTCCAATTTCATATTTTCTATTTTTTGATTCATCAACATATAAATCTAAATGTATTTCTTTTGATTCTTTTTTATAAAACGTTTCTTGTTTCATTTACACCACCTAAATTATTGTATATCTTCTCTTATATAAAATTTGTCGAAATTTGAAATAAAAAGCTGAATTTTTCAAGTAAAATTCTACTTCTTTATTATTAAATACTATAATTTGTTATCAAAACCTCTTCTGTTATATTTAATTTACTTTTTGAATGATAATTTGAATTATTATAATTATAATCTAGATAATTTATATTGTATTTGTTTTCTATAGCCCAGTCTATTAAAATATTATTTTTTTCTCCTCTATGCTGTGTTACATTAGACAATGCAAATTTTATATTCTTCTCATTTAACTTATTTATATAGTTCAGTAAGTCTTTTTCATCTTTTTCAGTCCAGTTATTATTTTCATTGTAACTTGCATCACCTAAAAAATATGGAGGATCAAAATAGCAAAAATCTTTTGACGTTAAATTGTCTATTTTAAGTTTTTTAAAATCTTCACTAATAAACTCTACATTTTTGTTTTTTAATTTTTCACAAAATGCTAATAAATTTTTTCTTATAGAGCCATTAAAATCTCTCTTTCCAACTGGCATATTAAATTCACCGGAACTATTAAATCTTATTTGATGATTAAATCCATATATAATTAATGTTAAAAATTTAAATGTTTTCTCATCAGAATCTTCCTTCATTTTAT
>CAKPJL010000023.1 GCA_934162655.1 uncultured Clostridia bacterium
CTCCTCTGCTAACACAAAAAAATGAATAATTAAAAATAAAGATAGGACTTTTGTTCTATCTTTATTTATGTGTGGAATATATTTAAGTATTAAAAGTTACAAAAAAATCTGATAAATTCTTGCAAAAAAAAAGCTAATTTGATACAATTATATATTGTATAAAGGAGAGAAGAAAGTTGAAAAAAATCTTAAAATATACTTTACTTTTTATATTATTTCAGTTAATATTTGTGCCAGTTCTTGTTGTATCTTTGATATATTATGGCCCTTTTAAAGGTTTAAGAGAACTTATAGTAACATCTGCTATGACTACTATGTCGCATCAATACTTTGCCACATGGTTTTTAGATGAGGAAGAAATAAATGATATTATTTTAAGAAATAGACCTCAAGAAGAAATTGAAGATCAAGATCTAAATGATATACAAATATCAGAGAGAAAAGATGATGGGGTAGAATTAATAGATGTCAGTACATCTTCTTTTAAAGGCTATCTATTAATTGTAAACGATCCAAAGCGTGTAAGACTTGCTACTGCACCAAGGCTTGGAGTGGTTGGCTCTACAACTTCACAAATTGTTGCTGCAAATAATGCTATTGGCGGTATTAATGGCGGTGGATTTAAGGATGACGCCTTAGGAACTGGTGGAAAGCCAGATGGACTTTTAATGATTGAGGGTAACCTAATTAATGGGTATCAATATAACTATTATAGTGCGGTTGGTATAGATTATAGTGGAAAGCTTGTTGTTTCTAATGCTACTACCTATTATAATTTAAAAAATAATAATGTAAGAGATGCAGTATCATTTGGTCCAGTAATTGTAATTAACGGGCAACCTACTATATACAGTGGTACCGGCGGATATGGTATACATCCACGTTCAGCGATTGGACAAAGAAAAGACGGTGCAATTTTAATGCTTGTAATTGACGGAAGACAAACAGATAGTCTTGGTGCTACTATGAAAAATGTACAAGATATAATGCTTCAATACGGGGCATATAATGCATTTAATCTGGATGGAGGTGCATCTTCTACACTTGTATATAATAATAAAGTTGTAAATAGTCCAAGTGATATTATGGGAGAAAGATATGTGCCATGTGCTTTTATAATAACAGATAAGTCGGAGGTAGAAAAATAGATGAAAAAGATATTAACAGTGCTTGGAATATATTTTGTGTCTGGAATAGCCCTTTCACTTACAATTTTGTTTGTAGCAGAAAATTATGTTGATAAATTAAATCAATCTAGTTCTATTCAAAGTAGTAAAAACGATACTGGCAGTACACAAAACTTATTGTCACTTTCTGATAGAGTTATATTACCAGATGAACAATATAGTGTTCAATTCTCATATGATAATAAATACTATACTTATTTAAAAGATTCAAAAATATATATATGTAATATAAAAAATGGTGAAGTTATCCATGAGATTGAAGATAGTAGTAGTGATGGAATAATATTTTATGAACTTTTATATGATAAAAATGTTATAGTATATTTTACAGAAAGCAAGGGTAAAACATCTTCTACGCTTAATTTAAAAACATATAATATAGATTCTGAAAAAGAAGTTAAATATAACAAATTTACTGTATATAATTTTTCTAAAATAAAACAAATGCATATGTCACCTATAATAAACATATTATATATAAACATTGAGGTTAAATCAGGTATGGCTACTACAAATACAATATACTCAATTGATCTTTTTAATAGTATGGGTGCAGTAAGAAGTGGAGTACAAATAGATAGTTTTTTAATGTTGCAGTTAACTAATAATGTTTATTACAAATATAGTAATTCTAATATATATTATGGTTATACAAAACTTAACTTCTTTAATGAAAAAGTAGAAATGATAGGTATAGATAAAGACGATAATGTATATTTCATTGGACTTGAAAGCAAAAACAAAGTATATAAAGTAAACAGAACAAGACTTGTAAAGACAATTGAACTTACTGATACAGATGTTGTAAAAACTTATTCTAATAATCAAGAGGTATATGTAGTGTATCCAACATATGTTTTATGTGTATCTTCACAAAATCCTTATTTTAGGGTTGGTAGACTAACAAAATATGTTGAATTTGTTGCAGTTAAAGGAAATATGATGTATTTAAAAACTAGCAATAATGTTTTAACCATGACAGAACTTATTAAGGAGTAATTATGGAATTTTTAGAAATATTAAAAGTTATTTTTATAGGGATTGTAGAAGGGATTACAGAATGGCTACCAATTAGTAGTACAGGACATATGATTTTAGTTGATGAATTCATAAAATTAAACATGTCAGATGCATTTAAAGAAATGTTTTTTGTGGTAATACAACTTGGAGCTATTTTGGCGGTAGTGACGATTTATTTTAATAAACTAAATCCCTTTTCGATTTCTAAAACCAGCGAAGAAAAGAAAAATGTAATTAATATTTGGATAAAAATACTTGTGGCATGCGTTCCAGCGGCAATTATAGGGCTACTTTTAGATGATTTTATAGATGAGCACTTGCATACATCTTTTGTTATTGCAATTACGCTCATATTGTATGGTATTTTATTTATAGTAATAGAAAACTTAAAAAAAGAAAGAAAAACTAAAATTAATGATATAAAAGATATAAGTATTTCTACTGCTCTTTTGATAGGTGTAGCACAAGTTCTTGCACTTATTCCAGGTACATCTAGATCTGGTGCTACAATACTTGGGGCAATACTTCTTGGAGCTTCTAGAACTGTTGCAACAGAGTTTACTTTTTATCTTGCAATTCCCGTAATGTTTGGGGCTAGTCTTTTAAAAATTATAAAATTTGGTTTCTCATTTGAGATAAATGAAATTTTAGTATTAATTTTGGGAATGGTTGTAGCATATATAGTTTCTATAATTTGCATAAAGTTCTTACTTAAATATATTAAGAAAAATGACTTTAAGCCATTTGGAATATACAGAATAATATTAGGTATTATAATAATTTTTTATTTCTTATTTACAAGATAGAAAAAATAACGAAAACTTTTATATATCAGTTTTCGTTATTATTTTTTGGGTTCTCACTATCATATATAGCACAAAAAGTAGCATAGGAGGTTAGATTTAATCCCACGATTTGTAAATAATTACCAAGTATACCTTGCTCCTCAATACTTAAATCTTTTGCAAGAATAAGTGACATAATAAAAGCAGAAATAAATATGTTATCAGCACTGCTATTAGTATTTTTATTTTCATTTATTTTACTATTCATCGAGTGTTATGCTATTTACTCCTATACAGACTATTTGCTTTGTACAACAATCATTACTTGGTAGGCATATACTTGAAGTATAATTAGTGTAAATGTTTCTAATGTATACATAAGTACCATTTTGTATTATAACTGTTACATATGTATTTGTTGCATAAACAACATTTATTTGGTATGAGTTCCCTATATTAATAGATTGACTTGTTGAAGTTACAGTAGTATCAGTGCTACTCACATCTCTTGTGCATTTAGAGATAATGCTGTCTTTTACATTTAAGCTAACATTAAAATTATTCATAAAAGTCCCACTCCTTAATTAACGAATTGTACTGCATACAACCGTTTCACCACATACGATTCCAGATACTCCAATATATACCTTTAAAGTTCCAGTCTGCACTGGTAAATCAAATATTTTATAACTTCCGCTTGGAATATTGAATATTAAATTAGGAATTTGAATACTATTGGAAATTTGAATACTTGCATATGTTGAAGTACCGGATAGAAAAGTAACATTGTATCCAAAATTAAGGGGAATTACGCTATCAGGAGTAATATTTGTATATACATTATCACTGCTTCTTGCAATACCGTTTTCGCATGTTCTTTGTCTAACAGCTAGTGTATAACAATAATTGTTCATTTACGACACCTCTTTTTTATATAATATGCCAATTGGTAAAAAAGGTTACAAAATTAGTTAGTAAGCATTAAAGTAAATTAATTATTTTAATGTATTTTAGTCAGATTGTAAGTTAAGAAGTAATTATTGAAAAAAAAGCTTTTTAATGATATAATATTTGTAGGTGATTATTTAAAATGAAAGTGGGATATATAACAGTTGTAGGAAAACCAAATGCTGGTAAATCGACCCTTGTAAATAAACTTGTTGGTTATAAAGTTGCAATAACTACTCCAAAGCCACAAACTACTAGATATAATATAAAAGGAATTATAACATCAAAAACATCTCAAATGATATTTATTGACACTCCTGGTATACACAATCCTCATCATAAGCTTGGTCAATATATGATGAAGGGAGTAGAAAATGCATTAAATTCAGTTGATGTAGTATTGTTTTTAGTGGATTCTACAAAGTCTAAGATAGACCCTAGTAGTGAAAATATAATGAAAAATCTTGCTTTATCAAAAAGTAAGATTATACTTTGTATAACTAAAATAGACATGATTAAAAAAGAGAAAATATTTGAAATAATAACTGAATATAATGATTTCTTCACAAGTGTTAATGGCAAGTTTAGTGAAATTATTCCAATATCTACATATAAAAATGACGGCATTGATGAGCTGATTTTACTTATTGAAAAGTATTTAAAAAAAGGAGAACTCATTTATCAAGAAGATGATATTACTGATCTAACACAAAGAGAGATAGTAGAAGAGCTTGTAAGAGAAAAGGCATTAAACAACTTAGATAAAGAAGTGCCGCATGGCATAAAAGTAGAAGTAGAAGATTTTAAAGAAAGTATAAATGAAAATGGGGTTCAAGTATTTGACATTAACTTAAATATAATATGTCAGAAAGATTCACATAAATCAATTATAATTGGAAAAGACGGTAATATGCTAAAAAAGATTATAAATCAGGCAAAACATGAAGCACAAAAGATGTTTGATGCAAAAGTAAAAATAAAAGCATGGGTTAAAGTAAGGCCAGATTGGCAAAAGAAAGAAATCTATTTAGATAATATAAAAAATAGAATATAAAAAAATAAAATATGCAAAGTAGCTAACCTTTGCATATTTTTAATGCCAAATTTAATAAACATTTATTATTAACCAAGAGGTAAGTAACCAGATAATCTCATTAATTGATAATCATATAATACATCATATACTTTATTTTTGTCACAATCTGATTTTATTTTATTACTTAAATTTACACGAGAGTGTTCAGGTATATTTGTAAATCCAAAAGTACACTCTTTATATAAAAATGCTGCTATTTTTATTCTGCTAATATATATAGCATCTTGAATAGTTTTAGCTTCATTTATTCCAGACTTGGCAGCAGGTATTAAGTTCATAAGCATTATAATAGCCTCTTCTATTGAAATTTTACCTTTTCCATCATTTAAACCGAAAATTTCATTTACTATACAATCAGGAATTCCAGCATATTCGTCAAATTTGATTCTATATAAATCAGATTCAGCATTAAAAAGAGATGTTCTTCTTAAATTGTCATCATCACTTTTGAATATTGATTTTCCATCTGTACTTAATTTTACTTCTTCTTTTTCCATTTTTGGTTCCTCAACTTTCTCTATTTTTACTTCTTTTTGAGTTTTTGGTTCATCTATTATAACCTTTGTTTCTTTTTGAACTTTAGGAATTTCAACTTCTTTTGGTTGTTTTGGCTCTTCCTTTTTTTCTTTCTTTTCAGTTTTTTCATTTGTAACAATAGGTGTAATAAGATTATAAGCTAAATCATCTTCTTTAATTACATTGTCATTTTCTAAAATTTCAAATACAAGATCTTCTTTTTTATTACTAGTTGTATTATCTTCTATTTTAAACATAAATTTCCCTCCAATTTGAAATTACTAAAATAATTTCAATTAACTAATACTAGTTTAACATAATTTTTAAAAAAAGTCAATATAAAATTACAAAATTATGTAAAATGATACATAGCGTGGAATTTTTAATATAAAAACAGCTTATTAAATTATTGTAAATTTAAATTTTTAATGATATAATCTGTTTGTATTTTTATATTGTATTTATTATTTAGAGTTTTTTCGACAAAAAAAGTTGTATACAAGCTATCATACTACATAAAATATATTTAAAGGTGATAATTATGTATGAAAAAATTGCTTGGAATAATTTTTGTAAAACAGGAAATATTGAGAGTTATTTAGAATATAAAAATATATGTGCAAATTTAGGGGAGAAGACAAGTGAGACAAATAAAAGTAAAGGGGATAGTAATAAAGGAGATACCTTACAAGGATAACGATAAAATAATAACCATACTTACAGATAGTATAGGAAAGATATCTTGTATGGCAAAAGGTGCTAAAAAGAATAATAGTCCAATACTTGCATGTTCACAATATCTTGTGTATAGTGAATTTATATTATACAAGTCTAATAATTTTTATTATATAAATTCAGCTGAAATAATATCTACTTTTTATAATTTTAGAGTAAACTTTGAAAAATTAGAAGAAGCTTTTGAACTTACTAAGTTGTTAAATATCGTTGTGAGCGAAAATGAAGATACTTCTGATATTTTGAATTTATTTTTAAATACTATTTATTTACTTGATAAAAATGAAAAAGATAAAAAACTTGTAAAATGTATATTTAAATTAAAATTGTTTTGCTTGATTGGGTTTTCGCCTAATACCTATAAATGTAATAGTTGCGGACAAGCATTTTTAGCAGAAAATAAAATATATTATGATTATGTTTCAAACGCTTTTATTTGTTCTAATTGTTATTTAATAGAAAATAAAAGTAGATATATTGATATAAAGCATTCTACTTTACTTGCAATAAAATTTGTTATACTTTCAAATATCAAAAAGGTATTTTCTTTTGAAATAACTGATATTAATAACTTTGAAATTTTTGTTAATACATATCAAGATGTTTTGTTAAATGACATCTAATTATAGGGGGGATTTTATGAATAAAAAGGTTGTAATTTTTGTTATATTAGCTGTTATAGTATTTGGTATATGTTTTAGTCTACGGTTATATATTAAATCAAAGAAAAAAAGGCAAAAATATTGAAAAAAACAGTAATTTGAATAACTACGAACAGATAGATAGTAAAAAAGCAAGTGAAGAAGTAAAAAATGGTGAGGATAATAAAACAAAACAACCAGTGAAAATACTTCCAAATAGTAGAATTGGTATAGATATATTAAAGAATTTTCAAATAACAAATGTATATTCTACAAGATTTTATAATTTACTAGACAATGAAGGATTAAGCAGTAAAGTAAAAAGAAGTTGGAGTTTTATAAATATAATGCAAGGTAATGACTATTTATATATGTTAAATTATTCGGATGATTCTTCATGTACATATATATCAGAATCAGATCTAATTACGGTTTCATCAAATATATTTTATGATGGAAAAAGTATTGCAAGTGGCGATTTAATATACGACTTTAAGTTTAATCAAAAAGATAAACGTTATGAAATACCTTCTATTGGAATCTCAGGTGGAGATGATGTAATCACAGTAGAGGTACCTTATGAAATTTTAGAATATCAAAATGGAAAGTATGAAGTTTATATGTATAGAGTTTATTTAAAACAAACAATGTCGGATTTTAAAGCAGAAACTCAGGAGCAATTTGCAAACATTATTACATCTGTATATTATGATGAAAATTTAAGCAATAAAGCTTGCCAAATAGATGATGATAATATACTTTCAAATCTGGAAGGTCAAAGAAACATTTTAAGAAGTTATATTGAATCAAACAAAATAGATAGTACCTTACTTCAAAAAACAAAATATACACTTTTAAAAGAAGGATCATCTTACAAAGTTAGTGAATATGAAAAATTATAAGTTGTGATAGGGAAGATAACATTATTTTATCTTCTCTTATTTGAAGGGAGAAAAATGGGGGAATATATAAATAAATATAAAAGTACAATATTAAAATTTATAGATTTTTTAATAGTATTTTTTTTAATATTACTTTCTATTAAAAAAGGAGGATTTTATAAATCAGACTATTTAGGATTTAATTTTATTATATCTTTAATAGGTGTAATGTATATACCAATAAAATCATACTTTTTACTCAAAAATAACCAAATAAAAAAAGATAGTATTTTATTTTTAATGTTTGGGCTGGCTCTATCTTACAGTTTGCCTATAATATTTAATAATTACTCAGATCTCTCAGATGCATTATTTGAATTTACTAAATATTATAATGCAGTAATTATATATTTTATAGTAAAAAATTCAGAATCTAAAAATATTTATATTAATGGACTTATCTTACTATCTATTGTTCAGGGACTATTTGGCATAGACCAAATTGCAAATAGAGTGCTAAGTAAGTTACTACAAAATTTTAATACTGGATATTTAAGCATTGACCTTGATAGAATGTCAGGAACAATTCAGTATGCAAACACATATGCAATAATAATTGTTATAGGAATAATTTTGCTTGTAGAAAAATTAGATAATATAATTTCTAAAAATAAGTTTTGGACATCAGCACTCTTAAATTCAATGCTTACTTTCATTACAATATGTTTAATACTTACAAAGACAAGATTTGCCTTTATTGTTTTACTTTTCCTAGTTATAGTTTTAATAATAAGTAAAAATATAGTAAATAAAAAGAAAATTTGTTTTATTGCTATTTTAAATTTAATAACAGCACTTATAAGTTCGTCTATTATTTCTAGATGTATGATATTAAATATAAAAATGTATATATATGTATATATGGCATTATTTATTGCTATCTACACTTTTATAAGTTACTTTTGCATAAAACTTATAAATAAAATAGATATAAAAATAAATAAAAAAATATTTATAACATTAATTATAAGTACAATATTACTAATATCTTTGTATTTTATTTTAGCGTTTAATATCTATTCTATCGTTGTACTTGATAAAAGTAATACTTCATATAGTTGTGATGTTTATTTAAATGCAAAACAGAATAATAATATAAAAATAAATATATTAAGCAAAGAGAAAGAATCTAAATATAAATTAAAAGTTTTCTCATTAGACAGAATAGAAGGACAAAGTATTTTATTTGAAGAAGAAAGAGTGGTAAATACAAGCGATGAAATCATAATTGATGATGCGTATGTTAAACTAGAGAGCTTTAAATGCTTTAAATTTGAATTTGAATGTGTTAGTGGAGATATATCTATAAGTAATGTAGTAATAAATGATAAGAAACATGCAATATCATATCTTCTAATACCCTATGATGTTATAGAAAGAATATTAGATGGAGTTACAGGATCAGATAGTATAACAAGTAGATGTACTTACTATTTAGACGCTATTAAGATAATTAAAAATTCTCCTAAAAATCTTATTATAGGATGTGGTGGAGAAACTTTTAAAAATATGTATAACCAATTTAAAAGTAGTAATTACACATCAACAGAAGTACATAACTCATATCTACAAATATTTTGCGAGTCTGGTATAGTAGGCTTTTTATTTATATTTTTAATTATTGTGCTTATAATAAAAAATTATAAATTTGATTTTAAAAAAATTGCATTATATGCCCTCATAATACACTCAGCACTTGATTTAAATTTTTCATATATGATAACAGTTGTAATTTTTTCTATACTTATTGGATGTCTAAAAAAAAGAGTAGATGAAAATAATAAAAATAAATATTATAATGTATTATATATAATATTTATATGCATTGTAACAGTTTTGCTATGTGTTATTATACATATTGAGTTTAGGGCAAATATTGCATATAAAATGTATATAAGTGATACTAAATATGATAATTTAGATGAAGAAGAAAAATTTAAAACTATGATTGCACTTTATAAGAAGAAATTTGAATTTGATAAGACCGATTATAAAAATTTAAAGGGGTATATAGATATTAGATTAAAATATGCAGAATTCTTAAAAAATGTTTCTAGTGCAGATGGGTTATATAGTATTAAATCACAAATTATAGAGATAAACAAATTATTAGAGCATATGGAAAAATCACATAAGTATAGTAAGGATGCACTTTTTTATATTTTTGATGTTTATTATATGAATACAGATTTCTTTTTATATACTTATTTTGAAAATGAAAATATGGTTGGTAAAAATTATTATAAAGAAAAGATGTCAAATATATTAGATAAACTTGAAATATTTTATAAAAGTCAACCAAATACATTAAAAAGAATAGAAAAAAATAGAGCATTAATTAATTATTAAAAAATGTATGATATAAACTTGTTTTACTATATAATTTATGGTATAATTATCTATATTGATTGTACATACAAGGAGGAATATATTATGGAATGGTTAGATTGGGTGATATCAATAGCAACAATAATTGTAGGAATTATACTTACAATAGTTATAATGATGCAAACTACAAAAACAGGTGGTTCAGTAGTTAGCGGAGATAGTTCTAATACTTTTTATGGAACAAATAAATCAAAAACTTTAGATGGAGTGTTATCTAAATACACAGTAATACTTTCAATCATATTTATTGTTCTATGCGTTTGCACAACAGTTGTTATTATAAAATAGGTTTTAGTTATATGGGAAAAAGTAATAAAAAAATATTTTGTGGTAAAGAAAATAAAGCTTTTAGAAAAGTTAGTATTTATGATATTAATAGTAAAAAGGAAGTTCTTACTTCCTTTTTTTTAGATAAATCATATGTTCCAATGACAAAAAAGCAGATAATAAGTTTTTTACAAGTACCACAAGAAGAAATAGGAATATTTGATAAAGTATTAGAAGAGTTAGAAAATGAAGCATTTATATACATAGATGATAGCAAAAGATTTAGGCTAGTTAAAAATAATGAAACTATAAAGGCTAGTTATCAAGGAAAAAATGAAAAATTTGGAATTGCTATATCTGATAAATTTAGTGATATATATATTGAAAAAGAAAATTCAATGGGAGCTATGAATGGCGATGAGATACTAGTTAGTATAGTTTGTGATGCTTCAAAAGATAAAATATATGGAAAAGTAGTAAAAATAATTAAAAGAAATACAAGAACAATTATTGGTAGGCATATAAAAAACAGCAATTTTGGATTTGTAGAGCCAATTAATAATAAGATTTTTGACATATACATTCCAAAAAAAAGCTCTCAAAAGTTTAAAAATGATGATATAGTTGAAGTACAGTTAACAAAATATCCAACATTAAAGAATAAAGCTGAAGGAATAATTGTAAAGAAAATTTCCTCAGCACAAGATGAAAATTCACAAATTAAGGGAATGTATGAAGCATATAAAATATCTTGCTTAAAAGAATTTCCAAAAAATGTATTAGAAGAAATTAAAAATATTAATGATAATGTTTTAGATGAGGAAAAAGTAGGCAGAGTAGATAGGACTAAAGATATGGTATATACAATAGATTCTGAAGATGCTAAAGATTTAGATGATGCCGTATGTGTAAAAAAAATAGATAAAAATACTTTTTTACTCTCAGTATATATAGCAGATGTTTCTCATTATGTAAAAGATAAAACTGCACTTGATCAAGAAGCATCAAAAAGGGCTACTAGTATATATATTCCAAATGATGTAGTACCAATGCTACCTAAAAAACTATCCAATGGAATTTGTAGTTTAAACGAAGGTGTAGAAAGGTTAGCTCTTGCAGTAGATCAAAAAATAGATGCAAGGACGGGCAATGTAATAAGTTCAGATATATTCAAAGCTATAATAAAGGTCAAAAAGAGAATGTCTTATGATAAAGTATATAAAACTCTTACTAAAACAGATAGTGTGGTTGAAAAAGAATATAATGACTATTATGAAGATTTAGTACATTTTAAGCAGTTAGCAGAAATATTACATGATAAAAGAATTAAGATGGGTTCAATTGATTTTGATATACCTGAAACAAAAGTTATCATAGATGAAAATGGTAATGTTACAGATATTAAACCATATGAAATAACATTTGCAAACAAAATAATAGAAGAATTTATGCTTGTTACTAATATGACAGTAGCAAAAACTTTTAGTTCACTTGAAATGCCATTTATATATAGAATACATGAGAACCCAGATGATGAAAAAATAAGAGAATTAAATGAATTTTTAGGTAAGTATGGGAAAAGGATTAAAAATATAAAAAATATACATCCTAAGTCATTTTATGATGTGCTAAAAGCCATAGAAGATGAAAAACAAAAAAGAGTAGTTTCTAAAATAATGCTTAGAACCTTAAAACTTGCAAGGTATCATAATGAATGCCTAGGTCATTTTGGCCTTGGAGCTAAGTATTATTGCCACTTTACATCACCAATTAGAAGGTATCCAGACCTATTTATACACAGGGTAATATCTGAGTGTATTAATAATAATTATGTTTTGAGTGAAGAAAAGATTAATAGGTTTATAAAACAATCAGAAAAATATTCTAAAATTTCTTCTGATGCTGAAAAAGAGGCCACAAAGATAGAAAGAGAATTTGTTGAACTATATGAATGTGTATATATGAAAAGATATATTGGCAATACATTTAATGGTGCCGTATCTTCTGTAACAAGCTTTGGTATGTTTGTTGAACTTGAAAATACCATTGAGGGATTTGTACCATTTGACCTATTACCTGGTAATGACTATTTTGACTTTGATGAGGTACATAAAATTTTAGTAGGAAGAAGAACAGGAAAAATATATGCAATAGGTGATAATGTCACAGTAAAATTAACAAGAGTTGATGTAAGGTCTAGACAAATTGATTTTAAAATTATATAATATTTTAAAAGAAGTATAGAGGAGTATATATGGCTACAAAAAGAAGAATTAAATCTAAACAAAATATTAAAAGAACAGAAAAAATTACTAGTGTTAATAGTGATGATACTACAAATAATATAGACTTGCAAAATGACACAAAAAAAAGTAATATTGAAGAAACAAAATATAAAAATATTTTGTTTGAATATTTTAATTATTATAAAAATAAATTAATTAGGAAAAATATTGTTATATTTATATTATCTGTCTTACTATTTGCAATATTTTTAGGAAATTATATTTCTAATTTAAATAATAGCGATTTTTTAGAACAAGTAAAAAATATAGGTACATCTCAAGCAAATTATGGAGTAATAAGTAATATAATTAAAAATAAGATACCTACTTTATTTATAATAATACTTGCAGGTATTACTCCTTATTTTTATATATCTACACTTGGTATATTTAGTGGTGTGCAACTTGCAAGTGAAATATTTTCTAAAATATCAGTTGCAAACAATACAAATTCTATTGTGTTTATGTGTATTGGAGCAATAATACAGATGGTTGGATTTTCTCTTGCAGCATCTACTGGTATGAATTGGTGTACAATAATGATAAAAAGAAATAGATATTTTAGCGGAAGAGAAAATTCAGTGTTAGATCTTAGGCAAGAGTATTATCGCTTGAAAAACGATAATAAAAAATTAGAACAGTTAAAAAAGAAGAAAAAAGAAAAATTACTTAAAAACGAAAAAAATAATGTCAAAGTACCATATAAAATGTTTATAATGTCGTTTTTAATAAGTTGCTTAATTGTAATTTTAGGTACATTGATATTTTATATTTAATTTAAGAGAGGATGCTTATAAAAAACTATGAGAGCAAGATTTAATAATAAAGCAAAAGATGAAATAATTGCGTGCGATAAATTTGTAAAAGATAGTGCTTTATTAAAGGAAATTATACAAAAAAATAAAGATAAAAAAATATTTGTAGAAATAGGCATGGGAAAAGGTGACTTTATATCAAATCTTTCAAGTATGGACAGAGAAAGTATTTATATAGGTATAGAGTTATGCATTCCGGTTCTTGCACTTGCCATAAAAAAAATTACTAGATTTGAGGAACAAAATAATATCAAACTTGATAATTTATATTTAATGTCTTTTGATGCAAAGCTTATAAATGAGTATTTTTGCGAAAAATCAGTTGAGAAAATATATTTAAATTTTAGTGATCCTTGGCCAAAAAAGAGGCATACAAAAAGAAGACTTACATATAAGGATTTTCTTGCAGAATATAAAAAAGTATTAAAAGATGAAGGAGTAATCGAGTTTAAAACTGACAATAGAGGACTTTTTGAATTTAGTATTTTAAGTATGCAAAATTTTGGCATGACTTTTTTAGAGATTTATTTGGATTTACACAAAACAGATGTTTTTAATATAGAAACGGAGTACGAAAAAAAATTCTCGCCAAAAGGACCTATTTATAAGTTAGTTGCTAAATTTTAACAAATTATGGTTTAATTTTAAAAAATATGCACAAAATATTGACAAATTATAAAAAATAGATTACAATATATAGGTAGCACGGTGGATATAGCTCATTTGGTTAGAGCGCCAGTTTGTGGCACTGGAGGTGCTGGGTTCGATCCCCAGTATCCACCCCACTATGTTATAATCTATTTTGTTTATTGGGGTATAGCCAAGCGGTAAGGCATCAGACTTTGACTCTGACATTCGTTGGTTCGAATCCAGCTACCCCAGCCAAAAACGATTTTCGTCGAACCATTTGGGAGTCTTGACATAAAAGAGTTTCAAAATTTAGACAAAATCAAAAAAAGAAAGAAGTTAGTTTGATTCTATAAACTAGCTTCTTTTTTGTTATAAAAAAATAAATATGCAAAAATTCATATAACATTAAAATAGCATAAAAATATATTTAGAGTATTAGTTTAGCATGTAAAATGCTTCTAATACTCTTTTGTATTATTATAAGAAAAGAGAGGATATAAATGAGATTAAAGTAGGCTTAGAAAGTATGCAAAATAAATATAACATCTATTCTAGTAAGAAGGTTACTATAAATTAATGCAAATTATTAATGATAATAAAAAAAGTAAGTATGAAGATATTAGACACAGAGCAGAACAATTAAGTGAGAAATTTAAAATTATACGAGAAAATTTGAGGTAAAATAAGAGGTATGTACTAGAAATGATTTTGCAGATGTAATTAAACTTTTATGATATAAAATGTATGTCTATAAATAAAATTATAATTTCTACAGTTTTTGATATTCATTAATAAAATATTTGAAATCTATTTTTTTATTGTAAAAAAAGTAGAAATTTGATATACTTTAAATGGATTTTTATACTTATGGAGGAGATAAACTTGATTAATCTAAATGAAGAATATAAACAAGCATTAAAAGGTAAAAAATTTATAGACTTATTTTGCGGACTAGGAGGGTTTAGACTTGCTTTAGAGTCATATGGGGCAGAATGTGTTTTTAGTTCTGATATTGATAATAATGTTAGTAAGGTATATGAAAAAAATTTTGGCACCAATCCATTAAGCGATATTACAAAAGTAGACGAAAATGAAATACCTAAACACAATATTCTTTGTGCTGGATTTCCTTGTCAAGCATTTTCTATTAGTGGAAAGCAAAAAGGGTTTGAAGATACAAGAGGTACTTTATTTAGAGAAGTGGTTAGAATTGCTAAGTTTCATCAACCAGAATTATTAATATTGGAAAATGTAAAGAATTTAGAAAAACATGATAATGGAAATACTTTTAGGGTTATAAGAGAAAGTATTGAAAATATAGGATATAATATGTATTGGAAGGTCTTAAATGCTTCAAATTATGGTGTACCACAAGCAAGAGAGAGAATTTATATGGTATGTATTAGAAAAGATTTAGATAATCATAATTACACATTTCCAAAATCTACAAATCAAGAAACTTGTGTTAATGATATTTTACTAACTAATGGAGAAGAAAGAAAATATATTATAAGTAAGCCATATAAAATCAATGAAAATAATAATAAGTCAAAAATGTTTAAGTTGTATAACAAACCAGTAAGAGTTGGAACTGTTAATAAAGGAGGACAAGGAGACAGAATATATGATCCATTTGGACAAGCAATTACTTTGTCAGCAGAAGGTGGTGGAACAGGATCCAAAACAGGTTTATACTATATAAACAACGAGGTTAGAAAGCTACACCCAAGAGAATGTGCAAGATTAATGGGATTTCCAGAATATTATCAAATAGACGAATCTGTTAATCAAGCTCAAAAGCAATTTGGAAATAGTGTAGTAGTTAATGTTTTACAATATATAGTTAAAAGTATAATTGATGAAGGGAGTGTAAATAATGGATAGTTTAGGTGGTTCAAAAATAGCAAAAGAAGGTTTTAATAATGAAAAAGATATAGCTAACAAATTTATCAATTGGGAAAATGACGATGAGGCTAAATCTTGGCTTAAAACAATGGGGTATAATTTAAAAGAAATTGAATATGTATATGCAGAAGTAATACATGGATATAAAACAGATGTACAAGTTCAAGTAACTATAAAATTGAAAAAAATAATTGAGGCTCAAAATCTCCAAATCAAGTTAGTAAGTAATGATAAGGGATTTAATCAAATAGATAAAAGATGGATTAAGAACTATAAGGAAATGTGGGACATTCCAGAAAATATTGTAAAGTTATTACAATATTTTACAGGAGAGCTTCCACCATATAGAAAAGATACTAAAGATTCAAGAAGAATGTTTATGAATGAATTTACAGAAGATGAACAAAATCAATTAGTAAAATTTTTTGAAGATAATAAAGCACTTATAATACTAGACATTGTAAAAGGTAGAGGAATTTTAGCAGCAGAATGGATACTAGTTGCTAAGAAAACAGCGGTTGAATCAATATGGACATTAAAATCTATAAATGTAGCCATAAATCATTATAGTGAAGGAAATGTAGAAATAACTAATAGGGGTAGTATGAAAATAGGTAGAATTACAATGCAAAGAAAAGGTGGAGATGCTGGAAGAGATACTGCAAAAATGTTACAATTTAAGGTAGATCCAACTGAGTTATTTAATGTGAATTAATGTTTTATTACAAAAGTATAATAAAGGAGATATTATAAATAAACACTATAATGAATGTTATTTAATTATTAAAAGTATTGATATTTCAAATATAAAGATACAAAAAGAAGAAGTATCAGAGGTAAGATATTTTTCTAAAAATGAATTATTAAAAAGAATTTTTAAATAATTATGAAGGGTTGACAGAAAAAACAAGACCATGGAATTTTTTTAAAAAAATCCTAGAAAGGTATGTGTGATTAGGTAGATTTATTGATTTTTTAATGAAAATTTGATAAAATATTAAAAACTTATAAAGAATATTAATTAGTGAAGATATACGCTATTTAATAACTCAACTAAATAATTTTAGGAGGAATAATATATGTTTATAAAAAATAAGTTGGAGAGTATGAAGAAAATAAGCGAACTTGGACTAAACAAATTTCCAGAGCAATTATTTAAAGCAGGTGAACAAGAAAAGGTTAGAAAATTTTTGTCTCGTTATCCAGAAAAATATTATGCAATTAGAGACAAATCAAAAGCAGGTGGCATTTTTAAATTAAAAGTTGCTGCAAACGATGTTTTTAAAGAAATAAACGATTACGATTTATTTACTATTAATGTGAGTTCAGCAAATTATGTAGAAAATCAATTGTTAGTTGGAGAAATACAAATTTTATCAAATGGAGAAGTTTATGCAACATTGTCTTTAGATCCAACTGCATCTGTAAGAGA
>CAKPJL010000024.1 GCA_934162655.1 uncultured Clostridia bacterium
AGTTTTTCCCTCAATAAATCTTGATATTGTACCAGATATATTCATATTATCATCAAATTTTACCCAAGCAAGTCCTTTCATTTCAAGTTCTGTTACTGCAAAATCTGCCATTTCATCAAAAAACTTTCTAGTTACATTTGATGCATCAATTTTTATCGCTTTTATTGTTTTACCTAAAAATACCTTAAAATCAGTGCCTTCAAAAGCACTAGTAACATCTTGAAGTATTAAAGGATTTCTTAAGTCTGGTTTATCTGAGCCATATTTATCCATAGCTTCTCTAAAAGGAATTCTTATAAATTCAGATACTTCTTTTTTACCAAGCTTTCTAAATGTATATCCAACAACTTCTTCTAATACTTTTAAAACATCTTCTTGTGTAGCATATGCCATTTCAAAATCAAGTTGATAAAATTCACCAGGTGACCTATCTGCCCTTGGATCCTCATCTCTAAAGCAAGGAGCTATTTGATAATATTTATCAAATCCTGATATCATTAAAAGCTGTTTAAATTGTTGTGGTGCCTGTGGCAAAGCATAAAATTCACCTGGATGAAGTCTAGATGGTACTAAAAAATCTCTTGCTCCCTCTGGTGAAGACGAAGTAAGCACTGGTGTTTGTATTTCAACAAATCCCATTTCATCCATTTTATCTCTTAGGGTTTTTAAGACTTTAGATCTAAATATAAGTTTTTTATGAATCCTTTCATTTCTTAAATCAAGAAATCTATACTCAAGTCTTAAATCTTCTCTTACCTTATAGCTTTCATCTACTGTAAAAGGTAATGCCTTTTCCACTTTACCAAGTATTTTAAACTCATCTACTCTTACTTCTATTTCACCAGTTTCAATGTTTTTGTTAAAGTTTTCTTCCTCACGCATAACAACTGTTCCATCTACTGATATTGAAGACTCTTCTGGTACTTTTCTAAATCTTTCTATCATTGAATCTTCATTTACTAAAAGCTGAGTTGTTCCGTAATGATCAGTAAGATCAACAAACATAACAGATCCTAAATCTCTTATTGTTCTTACGAATCCTGAAAGTTTAACTTTTTGTCCCACATTTTCTTTTCTTAGTTCATTACATGTATTTGTTCTATATTCATGCATATATATTCTTCCTTCCATACTTATTTACATATTTTTAATTATATCATCTACATCAAGAATGCATTTAGTTTGTTTCGCACAAGACATATCCTTCATTATACAAATATTACTTTTGGCTTCATCTTCCCCTATAATAAGAGAATATTTGGCCTTTATTTTATCTGCATATTTTAATTGTCCTCTAAAATTTCTTGAAGTTATATTACTATCTACTACATAACCTTTTTTTCTTAAATCATCTTCTAGCTTTGAAATTTTAAAACTCGACTTTTCGTCTAATGATATTATGCAAAAATCAGGGCTGTTTTCTTCACTGTTATATAGTCCATATTCACTTACAAGCAAAACTAGCCTATCCATTCCAATTCCAAAACCAACAGCAGGAGTGTGTGGCCCTGATAATTCTTCTACTAAAAAGTCATATCTTCCTCCACCGCCCACTGCAAGTCCTAAATCCTTTGAAGTCCATTCATATACGGTTTTATTATAATAATCAAGTCCTCTAACAATACTTGTATCAACTACAAAATCTATACCTAACGATTTAAGTCCTTCTTGCAAAAGTTCAAAGTCTTTTGCACATTTTTCACATAGACACGATGTAATCACTGGTGCATCTTCTAATATTTTCTTGCATTGTTCTTCTTTACAATCTAAAATTCTTAATGGATTTTTTTCAAATCTTACTTTGCATGTGTCACACATTTTATCAAGATTTGGTCTTAGGTATTCTTTTAATTTCTCTAAATACGCTTTTCTACACTCTTTACATCCTATGGAATTTATACTTAAAATTAACTTATCATACAGTCCTATACTTTTCATAAGTTCATATGATATTTTAATTGTTTCAATGTCTGCAAGATAACTATCACTTCCAAATATTTCAACTCCAAATTGTGAAAATTCTCTAAAACGTCCTTTTTGCATTTTTTCATATCTATACATATTTGCCGTATAAAACAATTTTATTGGACTTTGAAGTGATGACATCCCATTTTCTATAAAACTTCTGACAACACCTGCTGTAAGTTCTGGACGAAGCGTTATACTCCTACCACCTTTATCTAAAAATGTATACATCTCTTTATTTACAATATCTGTTTCATCACCTACGCCACGAGAATAAAGTTCTGTTGCTTCAAAAACTGGTGTACGAATCTCAGATACATTATAACTTTTACAAATTCTTCTAATATTTTTTTCTATATATTGCCATATCAACATATCTTTTCCAAATATGTCTTTTGTACCTTTTTGTCTTGTTATTTTCATAGTTACCACCATTTTGGTATTATATCATAAAATAAAAACTTATTCAACTGTAATAATAAAATATTTATTGACTAAAATCTAATATATATTTTATATCAAAAAAAGAAGTAGCAAAAATAACTACTTCTTAAAAATCATTACTATTTTCTAATATTTAATTTAGAAATTAAATCTCTATATCTTTCGATATCTTCTGATTCTAAATATCTTAATAATTTTTTTCTTTTACCTACCATCATAAATAGACCACGTCTTGAATGTTCATCATGTTTGTGCTCTCTTAAATGTTCAGTAAGCTCATTAATTCTTTCTGTAAGTAATGCAACTTGAACTTCAACAGAACCTGTGTCCCCCTCTGTTCTTGCGTACTCTTTTAGAATTTCAGATTTTCTTTCCTTTGTCATGATTTTCCCTCCTTACTTAAACTTGCCTATAACTAAGTGCTCATACGAGGAGTATAAAGACCTGGTTATAGGTGATATAAACAAATTGAAATACAATTTATTTAACAATATATTATTTACCAGCAATGTATGGATAAGCATTTATTGGTACACCATTTACTCTAATTTCAAAATGTAGGTGTGGTCCTGTTGAGTATCCAGTAGATCCCATAATGGCTATTTGCTGTCCTATTGAAACTTCTTGACCTGCCTTAACTAATACTTGGCTTGCATGTGCATATAAAGTAGAAATTCCATTTCCATGGTCAATTCTAACCATATATCCATAACCACCTGAACTCCAACCAGCAAATGTTACAAGACCTGACTTATAAGCGTATATAGGATATCCTACTCTACCTGCAATGTCTGTACCAGAATGGCCGTAATATCCTCCAAAATGACAACTGATATATCTAGTTGTAGTTGGCCATATACCACCTTCTGCTGCTGATACTTTTGCTATATTACTTGAAGCTGTTTTATTAGTAGTTGTAGCAGGTGTATATTTATATTTAACTCTTGTTGTGACAACAGGTTTATTTCTATCAACTATATCTTTATATATTGCATCTGCTCTTTCAACAGTTGTTAGTTCACCTAATTCTTCTACTTTTTCCTCACTAGTTGTTACTGTTACTGTCTTTACTTCTGATTTCAATTTTTCTGCATATTTGTTTGCTTCATCTTGTGTATTAAAAATCATCTTTTCTTCATTATTTACAGCAACTTTATATATTGTATATTCTGTTTTAATTTCAGCTCTTAAATTAGTATAGATGTTTTGGTCTTCAAGTAAACTTTCTCTTACATAACTTGTAACAAAAGTTGGCTCACCTTGCAAATACACTTTTACATTTTCATCTATGTTTTGTTTTTCTGCTACTAAATCATTGTATACTTCATCAAATTGTTGTTTTGATGTAAAATATCCAACAAAATCATCATTTATATAAGCCTTAACCATTGGCTTATATGTATTAAGTATTGTCATACCTACACCAACAAATATCAATGCAAGTGTAACAATTGAAAAAAATATAAATCTAAGTGTTCTTAAAACACCTTTTTTATCCATTTTTTATTTGCACCTTTCCTTTCAAGATACATTAACATTATAACATATTCTTGTTTGTTTGTCAAATTTTAAAAATACTAATGCTCTCTACTGCACTCGCCTATTCTAGCATATATTAAATTATATGTCAAGTATATTACAAAAATTAAATATTTCTCAAATTTTCTTATATTACAGTGCAATCTGTTGTTTTTTAACAATAATTATTATATAATGTTTGTATTAAGTAATATATTTATTTATGAAGGGAGTTGATAAAATGTTTGATATTTTATCACCATGGGCTTGGTGGCTTATACTTTCAGGAGTTCTATTTATTATAGAAATAATTACTATATCATTTTTTGCATTTTGGCCTGCAATTGGAGCACTAGCTGCTGCTATTACATGTATATTTACTAATAATATAGTAATACAATCATCAGTATTTATTGTAGTTTCTACATTGCTTATTATATTTATGAAGCCAATTGCAAAAAAACTATTTAAAACGAGAGATGTATCTATGAATAATAAAGCTGTAATAGATAAAAATGGCATTGTTGTTCAAGAAATTGATAATTTAAATTCAAAAGGACAAATAAAAGTAAATGGAGAATTATGGTCTGCCATCTCAGAAGATGATGAAGTAATAAAAAAAGGAACAACTGTTATAGTAAAAGATATACAGGGTGTAAAATTACTTGTAAAAAAAGTTTAGGAGGATTATTTTATGGAGATTTTTTTAATAATACTTGGCATTATAATTTTTATAATTGCAATTAGTGCAATAAAAGTAGTTAGACAATCAGAAGTTAGAATTATAGAGCGTTTTGGTAAATATCACACAACAGCTGATGCTGGTCTTAATTTTATATTACCATTTGTTGATAAAGTAAGAGCAGTTGTAAGTTTAAAACAACAAACAATGGATGTTCCACCACAAGGTGTTATAACACGTGATAATGTTACTATAACAATAGATACAGTAGTATTTTATCAAATAATGGATCCAGTAAAAGCAGTATATGAAATTGAAAGCCTTCAAAAAGGTATAGCATATCTTGCAATTACAACAATTCGTGATATAGTCGGAAAAATGGACCTTGATGCAACATTTAGTTCAAGAGACCAAATAAATACTCAACTTCGTGAAGTATTAGATGAAGCAACTGATAAATGGGGATGTAAAATAGATAGAGTTGAAATTAAAGATATAAAACCACCAGCTGACATAAGAGATGCTATGGAAAAACAAATGAATGCAGAACGTACAAAAAGAGCTGCTATACTTGAAGCAGAAGGTAAAAGACAATCTGAGATAACACTTGCAGAAGGTAAAAAACAAGCAACAATTCTTGATGCAGAAGCCGAACGCGAATCAAGTATTAGACGAGCACAAGGTGTTAGAGAAGCTAAAATATTGGAAGCAGAAGGTAACGCAGAGGCAATTAAAAGAGTCGCTGAAGCAAAAAGCCAAGAAATAAATATGGTTTATGGTGCAATTATGAATGCAAAACCTGACGAAAACTTAATTGCTATAAAATCCTTAGAAGCACTTGAGAAAATAGCTGATGGAAAAGCAAATAAAGTATTTATACCATTTGATGCAAATAAAGCAATGGGTGTACTTGGTGCAAGTTCAGAAATTCTAAAAAAAGATTAATTTAGTAAATGTATAACAACCTTAATGGTTGCTATACATTTTTTAGGAGGAAAAAATGAAAAAAAAGAAATTATTTTTTATAATATCTTCAAGTATTATAATATTATTATCACTTTATACTATTATCTTTAGCCGTCAAATTGTAGAAAAGCAATTAGAAGCCTTAAACATGCTTTCAAATGTTTTTCCACAAGACATGCTAGAAAGAATGACTACGCTGTATGAAAAAGGCGGTCCTATATTATTTATTGTGACATCAGCTATATCTTTAATATCTTCAATAATAATTTTAATACTTTGCATTAAAAACAAACTAGACACAAAAAGAAGTATACTCATATCTTGCTATATTGCAATATTTTTAACTGGTGTAAATACTATTACTACACTTCTTGCAATAATAGGACTTATTTTTGGTCTAACAATTAAAGAAAATAAAGAAGAAAAAATAAAAAGAGAAATACCAAAACTTGAAAAAATAAATTTAAGTACAAAAGATATACTACTTGCAATCTTATTACTTGTTATTTATTTCTCACAAATATTTTGGTCGCCTATGTTACCGCAAAGTTTAACTAGCAATCAAAGACTTATGATATCTATTTCATTTGATTTGATACTTGCTATTATATGTGTTTTTGTATTTAATAAAAGACTTAAAAGAGACTTTAAAGCTTTAAAAGATAACTTTAAAGCATACATAGGATATATATTTCCAAGACTTGGAATAATGTATATAATATTTGTTATAGTATCTTTAATATCTATGTTAATTACAAAAGAAGCGGTTTCTCAAAATCAAGCGACCCTTGAAGCACTACCTCTTTACTACACTATGCCACTTGCAATTATTTGGGCTCCTTTGGTTGAAGAAATACTGTTTAGAGGATGTTTTAGAAGATTTTTTAAAAACAATATATTATTTATAATAATATCTGCACTTGTATTTGGATTATTACACACAGTAAACGAAGCAAATATTTTACTAGCATTTATTCATTCTCTACCTTACTGTGTACTTGGTGGTTTTTTTGCATATATTTATACTAAGACAGATAATATATCATCTAATATGTTATGTCACTTTTTTCAAAATACCATTGCTATGTTGCTTTCACTATTATTAATAAAATAAAAAATGCAATCTAGAGATTAAATCTAGATTGCTATTTTTTATTTTAATATTTCAAGTAATAGTTTATTAACTATTTGTGGATTTGCTTTTCCACGTGATTCCTTCATTATCTGTCCTACTAAAAATCCTATTGCTTTTTCTTTTCCTGCTTTATAATCAGAAACAGATTGTGGATTTGCATCTACAACTTTTTTTACGATTTCAAGTATTGCTCCTTCATCTGTAACTTGTTTTAGTCCTTTTTCTTCTACAATATCTTTAGCATCTTTGCCTTCCTTAAACATTTCTATAAATACTTTTTTTGCGATAGCTGAACTTATCACATTTGTATCAATAAGTTTTATAAGTGATGCAAGATTCTTTGCTGTTACTTTTGAGTCAGAAATTGTTATTTCTTCCTCATTTAACATTTTAGCAAAATCACTCATAATCCAATTTGCCACTGCTTTAGGATTATTGCAAATGCTATATGCTTCTTCAAAAAATGTAGCTGTCTCTTTTGAAGATACAATTTGCTCTGCATCATATTCTGAAAGTCCAAGTTCTTTTATATATCTTTCTTTTTTGATATGTGGCATTTCTGGAAGTGATTTTTTAATATTATCAATATATTCATCTGATAAAACTATCGGTGCTAAATCTGGTTCTGGGAAATATCTATAATCATGTGCATCCTCTTTTGAACGCATAGCATATCCATACCCCTTTACATCATCATACCTTCTTGTTTCTTGTAAGATAATACCACCGTTTTCTATTTCTTCAATTTGACGTGCTGCTTCATATTCAATAGAGTTATGTATTGCTTTAAATGAATTTAAATTTTTAGTTTCTGTTCTTGTTCCAAACTTTGTTTCACCTTTTTTCCTAACAGAAAGGTTTACATCGCAACGAAGTGAACCCTCTTGCATTTTACAATCGCACACTTCCAAATATTCAAGTATTGATTTTAATGTTTGCATATACATTACAGCTTCATCTGCTGAACGAATATCAGGCTCTGATACAATCTCTATTAAAGGAACTGCACATCTATTCATATCAACCAAAGTATCACCTGTAAAGTCATCATGAATAAGTTTTCCTGCATCCTCTTCGATATGTATTCTAGTTATTCCAACTGTCTTATCTTCCCCATTTACCTTAAAGTCTAAATGTCCTTTTGTACATAGAGGTAAATCATACTGTGAAGTTTGAAATGCTTTTGGTAAATCTGGATAAAAGTAATTTTTTCTATCTTGTTTAGAAAAACGTGATATTTCGCAATTAGTTGCAAGACCAGCCTTTACCGCATATTCAACCACCTTTTCATTAAGCACTGGTAGCACGCCTGGCATACCTGTGCAAATTGGGCAACAGTGTGTATTTGGATCTTGTCCAAACTCAGTTGAACATCCACAATATATTTTTGTTTTGGTAGAAAGTTCAGCATGAACTTCCAAACCAATAATCATTTCGTAATCATCTCTTATCATAATTCATGCCTCCTTACTTAATTTCTGGCTTACAAGAAGCAAAATTTGTATTTTGTTCAAAAGTGTAAGCAGCCTGAAATAATTTTTCTTCCCCAAAAGCTTTTGCAATAAACTGCATTCCTATTGGAAGGCCTTTACTACTAAATCCAGCAGGTACTGAAATTCCTGGAAGACCTGCCATATTAACTGGCACTGTATATATGTCTTCTAAGTACATTTCAAGTGGATTTGAAGTTTTTTCTCCGAATTTAAATGCTGGTTTTGGTGCAGTTGGTATAACTATAACATCACATTTTTCAAATGCTTTTTTAAAGTCTTCTATAATTAAGGTTCTTACTTGTTGTGCACGTTTATAGTATGCGTCATAATATCCAGAAGAAAGTACATATGTACCAAGCAAAATTCTTCTTTTTACCTCATTTCCAAATCCTTCTGTTCTAGATTTTTTATAAAGATCAATTAAATCTTCAAAATTTTCTGCCCTATGTCCATATCTTATACCATCATATCTTCCTAGATTTGAAGAAGCTTCAGCAGTAGCAATAATATAATAGGTTGCAAGCGAATATTTAGCATAATCTAGTTTTATATTTACTATACTTGCACCTAAGCTTTTCATTTTTTCTATCGTATTATCATATACGCCTCTTACTTCTTCATTTAAGCCTTCTTTTATAAAATCTTCTGCAACTCCTATTTTTAAGTTTGTTGCGTCATTTATTAAAGATTTTGTATAATCTATTTTTTCAATATCTGCAGATGTTGTATCAAGCTTGTCATGGCCTGCTATAACATTTAACATTATTGCAGCATCACGAACTGTCTTGGCAAATGGTCCTATTTGATCAAGTGATGATGCAAATGCAATAAGACCAAATCTTGAAACAAGTCCATAAGTTGGTTTTAATCCCACAACTGAGCAATATGATGCTGGTTGACGAATAGAACCACCTGTATCACTACCAAGTGCTGCATAAGCCATATCAGCTGACACTGCTGCTGCACTTCCACCGCTAGATCCACCAGGAACACACTCTGTATTGAATGGATTTTTAGTCTTTTTAAAATATGATGTTTCTGTTGAGCTTCCCATTGCAAACTCATCCATATTTGTTTTTCCTATAATTATAGCACCACTATCTTCAAGTAATTTTATAACAGTAGCATCATATGGTGAAACAAAATTTTCAAGCATTCTTGAGGCACAAGTAGCTTTTATATTTTTCATACATATATTATCTTTTATAGCTATTGGTACTCCTCCAAGTATACCAATATTTTCACCTGCATCAATCTTTTTTTGCAACATTTCTGCTCTACTATACGCACTATCTTTTAATATAGAAAGATATGCATCTACTTTTGGTTCTACTTCTTGTATTCTTTCAAATACACTATCCAAAACTTCTTTTATAGTTACTTCTTTATTTTTTATTTTTTCTGAAATCTCACTTAAAGTTAATTTAAAAAGTTCCATACATTTCCTCCTATTCTATTACCTTTGGCACACTTACACAACCGCCAGCCTTAGTTGGTGCATTTTTTAAAATCTCTTCTCTATCATATGAAGGTTTAACCTCATCTTTTCTAAATACATTTTTAATATCTAATATATGGTTTGTTGGTTTTACATTACTAACATCTATACTAGATAGAGTATTTGCATAATCAACAATATTATCAAGATCAGTAGTATACTTTTCTAGCTCACTATCAGATATTTCAAGTCTTGCAAGTTTTGCAATATGAATTATGTCCTCTTTTGATACACTCATAAAAAACTCCCCCTAACAATACAGACTATTATACTTCAAAAAGCCCGAACTGTCAATTATTTAAATAAAAAAAATAGACCGACTTTTAAAAAGTCAGTCTTAAAATTGTTATATTTTTAATTCATCAAATGCACTGGCAACTGTCTCATAATTAAATTTGCTCATTTCTTATCTTGTCTTTTCTTCTAGCAGCCTATAATATTTTGTGCTTCCATTCCTACATCCTCATTAATTGAATTAAAAACTAATTACACATCCTCTTTTTTTGTAAAAATCTTTAGTCAAATTCTTTTTCATAATTAGTTCTTCTTTTTAATACTTTAGGCTTAAAGTTATAATCCTATTTACAAAAAAATCATGATAGTTCTAGTATGTTTTTTTTATAAAAGTCAAACTAATTTTAAAAAAAGCTCTTAAAAAAGTGCTATTTGTTTGTATCTATAAATACCTTTTCATATGGCTTTACATAACCTAACGTATCACGTGCCACTTGCTCTATATATTCTACTGTTTCAATATTTTGAGATTGATTTTTATAATATTCTGTTAGTTCTTTTTTTGAAGCAATTTCTGAATTATACATCTCTATTTGAGAATTATAATTATTTATTTGCAATTGTTGATCATAAATAGTATAAACAAAGTACAATGAAAATACAACAAGCACAAAAATTAATATCTTAGTGCTTTTTACGTTCTTTTTTAACTTTTTTACCTCTACTTTTTTTTCCATGCTTTTCTAACCTCTTTTGTTTCTTAAATACACAAAAAACTAATCTTCTACATAATGATACAATATATAAAAACTTTTTGCAACATATTTTTATAAATTTTGCTAAAATATTTTTTATTCTTATTATAATGCTAAATATCAATTTTTCTGGAATAACTAAAAAATCAATGAAGTTTCTAGATAATTTTATAATTGATACAAATAGCTTAATAGTAAGTTTGCTAATTAACAAAAAGTAAATGCTAGCCCCAAAAAACATTGCAAGAAATATATAAAATCTTATCTCTGTATCTAAAAATAATATTATACTTGCCAGTATAACTGCTAGTACTATTATAAAATAAATAATATCTTGAATGTTTACAATAAAAGTTGAAACTTTTTTTGTTTTCCTATATGCTCTAAAAAAATCAAATATTATACCTATAATAAGTCCAACTATGATAAATTTAAAAAACTCTAACAAATGATTTGAAAAAGGCATACTTTCCCCTACTTTACTTAAATAACTTATTCATAAATCCAGCTTTTTTACCATTTGTAACATCACTATATGCTACTGCTCCAATTCTTCCTTCAACAATAAGCTCATTATTATCTAAATTTAGTTTATTCATCTTTAAGTCATCACCTTTTATAGTCAATATACCAAGGTCAGTTTGGGCAAGCACTAACTCGTCATCAAAACTGTGTATATCAATTACACCAGTAACTGTTAGTTTCTCTCTGTTTTCTAATATTATACTTTGATTTGTAAATTTATTTATTTTTTTATCTTCCATTCTTTTCACTCCTTATCTTTTTGTATATTAAATCGTATGTCATATATTTAATATATATTCAGCTTTTTTCATAATTATTCAAAAAAATCATTAAAATAAACACTTAAAGTACAAATTACCCTAAGTGTTCTAAATTTTTCTTATTATATTTACTATAAAGCTAACTACTAGTAGTGAAATGATTAAAACAGCATATTTCTCTAAAAATCCAATTACCTTGTCTTCAAATGTTTTTTTATTCTTTATAATATCGTATAAAAGTGAAATAAATGCAACTATTAAAAATATAAATAAAAAAGGAGAAAGTATATTATAAGAAAATGCTCCAATTATATCTAATGATAAAATACATTTAAAAGCTCTTGTCATCCCACAGCCTGGACATGGGATTTTAATAATGGTATGGAACAGACAAGGTATACTAATAAAATCAAAATAAATTAGTATACCAAGAATAAATCCACAAATTAAAATACATATTTTTTTTAATCTATTATTCATTTTAATCTTTAAGTATTTTTCCCTCTGCATCTTTAAAATCTTTTGATGTAAGAGCCATAATTCCTTCAACCATTCCCCAAATACCAGAAACTCCTGCAAGAACACCGCATGAAAGAATTGTTATTAATAATTGTGCTACTGCTTTTCCTGTAAATCCAAGATAAAAGTTGTGAACACCAAATGCACCTAAAAATATGCCAAAAAGTCCTGCTGCAATTTTTGACTTATTAGAATAGTCTTTATTTAAATCTTCATTTGAAGTATAGCTATTATTATTGCTATCTTGGTTACTGCTAGAATTATTTTCTAATACTACAATTGGTGCTACATTTTCTTTTTCATCTACATTTTGCTCAGATACTACTTCTGATGTTTGTTCTATTTTCTCACCACAATTAGGACAAAACTTTTCTTTATCTATTTTATTTCCACAATTTGTACAAAACATAAATTATCCCTCCTTAAACATTTTTCATAAGATTTGGTATTAATTGTTTTTTTCTTGAAACAACACCTGGTAAAAATGCCTTATTATCTTCTAATGTAACATTAAATGCTTTTTCAAATACGTCTTTCTTTTCACCAAGTACAATAGCGTAAGAATTACTATTTAAAATATCTGTTATAGCAAGAACAAATAAATCTAATCCTTTTGATTCTATCTCACCTTTTATTTCATTTTCTAATTTTTCTTTTCTTTTTAACATCTCATCAAAATCTACTGTATTTACTTGTGCTACAATTGCATTATAACTTCCTAGTGCGACCTCTTTGGCATCTAAGTTTATTAATTCTTTTTCTGTTAAGTCTGAAAGATCGGTACCAGCTTTTAACATATTTAATCCGTAAACATTTACATCTACTTGTGCAATTTTTTCTAATTTACTTGCTACTTCAACATCCTTTTTGGTACAAGTTGGAGATTTAAAAAGTAATGTATCAGATATTATTGCAGAAAGCATTAGACCTGCTATATCTTTTTCTATTTCAATATTGTTTCTTACATATAAATCATATATTATAGTTGCTGTACATCCAACCGGTTCTGCTATATAATATAGTGGTTCTGCTGTCACAAAATCAGCAATTCTATGGTGATCAACTACCATCTTTATATTTGCTTTCCCTATTCCTTCTACACTTTGAGCAAATTCATTATGATCTACTAATATCACATCTTGTGCTTCTTTAACCTCTTTAATCTCTCTTGGTGCTTCTATACCAAAATAATTTAGTACATATGCAGTTTCTTTATTTATATTTCCAAGTCTTACTGCCTCTACATCTTCACCCAATTTATTTTTTAAATTAGCAAGACAGATACTAGATGTTATAGTATCTGTATCTGGACTTTTATGTCCAAAAATTAATGTTTTATTCATTTATCTTCTCCCCTTTTACATTTTAAATATTTTTTCTTGTTTTTGAAAAATTCTTTTTATATTATTTCTATGTTTAAATAGAATAATAAATGTTATTATTGAAACTGGAAATGTATATGAAAAGTCCATAACTATTATTAAGACCAAATACATTATAATTCCTATAAGTGTTGATACAGAAGGTATTCTTGTAAATATATATACTAAAGCACATACTACTATACAAATAACTGCATATTTATAATTAAGTATTAATGCAAGCACTGTTGCAACTACAACACCTTTTCCGCCTCTAAATCCATAATATACTGGAAAACAATGCCCAAATGTAGCTGCAAGTATAAAAGCAGACATTATATATCCTTCAAAACCTTGCAAGAATATATCACACATTTTAGATATTAACATGTAACTTATAAGTACCTTTAAAATATCTAGCACTACTACTACAAATCCAAGAGGCCTTCCAAGCACTCTCATTGCATTTGCAGTTCCTGCATTTCCTGAACCTAACTTTCTTATATCTTGACCTGTTTTTTTCTTACATATTATTATAGATGGATTTATAGAACATATAAAGTAAGTAATAAGAAATGTTAATATAACATATATATTTAAAATTTCTTTTATCATTCTTCTTTTTTACCACCTTTCTCACGTATAATAAAGTGAAGAGGTGTTCCTTGAAGTTCAAATTGTTTTCTTATGTGATTTTCAATATACCTTACATATGAAAAATGCATTAAATCCTTTTTATTAACAAATATAACAAAAGTTGGTGGTGCTATGCTTACTTGTGTCATATAGTATACCTTTAATCTCTTACCTTTATCTGATGGAGGCTGAGTAATAGCTATTGCTTGTGTTAGAGTATCATTTAGAAGTCCTGTTGGAATTCTTAGATGATTTGCATCGTATACATCATTTATTATTTTAAATAGATTACTCACTCTCTTGCCTGTAAGTGCGGAAATAAAAATGATTGGTGCATAATCTAAATATGCTAACTTAGCATATACCTGTTTTTTATAGTTTTCAAGTGTTCCATTTTCTTTTTCTACTAAATCCCACTTATTTATTACTATTATTACACCTTTTCCACTTTCATGAGCGATACCTGCAATTTTTTCATCTTGTTCGGTTACTCCCTCCTTTGCATCAATTACAATTAAACATACATCTGATTTTTCAATTGATGATTTGGCTTTTATAACAGAATATTCTTCTAATTCTTCATATACTTTATTTTTCCTTCTAATTCCAGCTGTATCAATAAACAAATATTTTCCTAAGTCATTTTCAAATTTAGTATCAATTGCATCTCTTGTAGTACCTGCAATGTTTGATACAATTACTCTTTCCTCATTTAATATTTTATTTAAAAGTGATGATTTACCTGCATTTGGTTTTCCTATTATTGCTACTTTTTTTAGATCACTTTCATCCTCTACCTCATCTAGATTATCAAAATTTTCATATATAGCATCAAGTATTTCACCAATTCCTAATTTTTTACCAGCAGATACTGGGTATGGATCACCTAAACCTAGATTATAAAACTCATATATTTCCGGTGGTGGTGTTCCAACTTTGTCACATTTATTACATACCAAAATTACTGGCTTTTTAGTTTTTCTAAGCATCTGCGCTATTTCAAAATCTATATCTGTAACACCTGCTTTTATATCAGTTACAAACACTATTACATCTGCCATATCAAGTGCAAGACATGCTTGACGTCTCATTTGTGTTAAAATTATATCATCTGATACAGGCTCTATACCTCCAGTATCTATTATTTGAAATACAGTATCTCTCCACAAACAATCTGCATATATTCTATCTCTTGTTACTCCAGGCGTGTCTTTTACTATTGAAATTTTTTCACCAGCTAAGACATTAAAAAATGTAGATTTTCCAACATTTGGTCTTCCAACAATTGCCACTACTTTTTTAGACATTCTAGTACTCCTCTCTAAGATTAATTTTTACATAAATATTTTACCATTTTTATTTAAAAATGTCAAAATTTTATTGATTTTTTTTAAAATAACATCTATAATCTAGTTATATTTAGGAGTTCTATATATGAAACAAAAAATTTTTATAATATTTCTTATAATAACAATATGCATATCTTTTCCAATAATATATAAAATAATTACTATAAATAAAGTAATTAACAACATAAAACTTGATACAGATATCGACCAAAAAACATTTAAATATGAATATGAAGTATTAAATAATGATAATGAAAATGAATACATTAAAATTAATATTAATGAAAATAATAAAGTTAAATATGCAACATTTGATGAAATCACATCACTGCTAAATAATGGCACTGGAGTAATATATTTTGGTTTTCCAAGTTGTCCATGGTGCAGAAGAACACTCCCTATATTTTTGAATGCATGCAGTAAATATAATATAGATAATATACACTATTACAATGCACTAGATATAAGAGATGTTAAACATTTAGATGATAAAAATAATATTATAGTGGATAAACAAGGTGATGAAAAATACTACAAGTTGATACAAATACTATATTACTACTTAGGAGAATATAAAGGATTAAATGACCCATCTATTAAAAGATTATACTTTCCAACTTATGTGTTTGTAAAAGATGGTAAAATACTTGGAGTACAAGTATCTTCTGTAAATTCATATACTTCTACCTCAGATGATATGACCGATGAACAAAAAAATGAGTTATCAAACATCTTTGAAAATTATCTAAGTAAGATGTATGAAAAAATAAATATATGTAATGATGAAAAGCTAGGAAGTTGTTAGTTCCTAGCTTTTAAATTATTTCTAATGTATAATTTTTCTATATATTAATAATTATTTTTTGCAATATTTTTTATCTCATCTTCTGATAAACCTGTTACTTTGCATATAAAATTAATATCTGCATTTTCTTTTAACATA
>CAKPJL010000025.1 GCA_934162655.1 uncultured Clostridia bacterium
GTAGTATTCTTGTAAGTAGAATAATAGAAGGAGAATTTTTAAACTACAATAGTATAATTCCTGAAAGTTATAACACTAGAGTAAAAATTAAAACTAAAAATCTACTTGATTCTTTTGAACGTGTTGCTTTATTTGCAAGAGAAAATAAAGAAAAAGATAAAAAGTCTCCTGTAAAAATGAAAGCAACTATTGATGGTGTAACTCTAAGTTGTATAAGTGATGCTGGTGATGCAAAAGAAGGAATATCTGCTTTTGTAGAAGGTTCAGATATTGAAGTAGGTTTTAACCCAAGATATGTTATTGAAGCATTAAAAGTTATAGACGATAGCGAGATATATGTTGAGTTTAATTCTAATATATCACCTGTATTATTAAAACCAGTTAATGGAAATGAATTTATATATGTAGTATTACCTATAAAATTAAAAAACGATTAGTTAAATTGAAATATTATAAAAATTATATATAAAGTGAGGATAGTGAAGATATTCTCACTTTTAATAAAGTGGTGTTAAAATGAAGCTAGATAAATTAACTTTAACAAATTTTAGAAATTACGAAACACAACAAATAGAATTTATAGATGGAATAAACTTATTTGTTGGAAATAATGCACAAGGTAAGACAAATATTATCGAAGCAATTTATATAATGGCTTTTGGTAAATCATATAGGACAATAAAAGATGAAGAAATTGTTAGGTTTAATAGTAATTATAGTAAAATAAGAATAGATTATGAAAAAAATTATATTAATAATGAAGTTGAGTATACAATAAATGAATTAAATAGAAAAAGTATAATAAAAAATGGAGTAAGAGTAAAAAAGATATCAGATTATGTAGGGGAAATACCAATAGTTATATTTTCACCAGATAGTTTAGACATAGTAAAGGGAAGTCCTGCTAAAAGAAGAGAATTTATTAATATGATATCTTCACAAATATCAAAGTCATATATTTTGTATCATTTTGAATATATGAAATGTTTAAAATTAAAAAATAATGCATTAAAGAAAGATTATGTTGATAGAGAATATATAAAGATATTAAATGAAAAGATGAGTGTATATATTGAAAAAATAGTTGATTTTAGAAGTAGAATAATAAATAAAATTTTAGAGAAGGCTACCTTAATAGAAAAAGAATTAACTAATTTTAAAGAAGAAATTAATTTAAAATATGATACTGATTTTTTAGGACTTAAAAGTGAAGAAATAAAAAATATGCTTGATAAATATTTAGATATAGAAATAATAAAGAAAACTTCTCTAAAAGGAATACAAAAAGATGATTTAATAATTTATATAAATGGTGTAGAAGTAGCAAAATATGGATCACAAGGACAGAATAGAACAGCACTTCTAGCACTAAAACTTGCAGATTTTGAAGTATTAAAGGAAGTGAAAAAGGAAAATCCAATATTACTTTTAGATGATATAATGTCAGAGCTTGATAAAAGTAGGATATCTTATATGTTAAAATATATTGAAAATTATCAAAGTATTATAACTTCAACAGATTCATCATTTGCAAGAGATGTGCAAAATATAAAAATTTCAAAAGTTTTTAATGGAACACTTGAAATTTAACTTTAAATTGTGATATAACAAATAAGAATAAAATTATAGTAAAAGAGAGGTAGAAAATATGGCACAAAACTATGATGCAAATCAAATCCAAGTTTTAGAAGGTCTAGAAGCAGTTAGAAAAAGACCAGGCATGTATATAGGTAGTGTATCAGAAAGAGGATTACATCATCTAGTATATGAAATTGTTGATAACTGTGTAGATGAAGCTCTTGCTGGATATTGTACAGAAATAAATATTGAAATATTACCAGGAAATATAATATCTGTAAAAGATAATGGTCGTGGTGTACCACTAGGAATTCATCCAAAAATGGGAATACCTGCAATAGAGGTTGTATATACTATTTTGCATGCAGGTGGTAAATTTGGAGGTGGAGGATACAAGGTATCTGGAGGACTTCATGGAGTTGGTGCATCAGTTGTTAATGCACTTTCAGAATATATGACAGTACAAGCTTCAAATGGTGAAGGTCTGTATGAAATATCTTTTGAGAGAGGTAAAGTAAAAGAAAAACTTCATAAAATAAAAGAAAAGGCACATTCTGGAACAAAAGTAATATTTAAAGCAGACGACGAAATATTTGAAACAACTGAATATAATGAGGAAACTTTAATTCAAAGATTAAGAGAAATAGCATTCTTAAATAAAGGATTAAAAATAACTCTTCATGATAAAAGAGATGAAACAAAAGAACAAAGAATATTCCACTATGAAGGAGGATTAATTTCTTTTGTAGAATACTTAAATAAGTCAAAAGAACCTGTTCATCCACAAATAATTTATTTTGAAACAGAACAAAATGATGTAGAAGTAGAAATTGCTTTTCAGTATACGACAGCGTATTCAGAAACATTGCTTTCATTTGTAAATAACATTCATACAGGTGAGGGTGGAACACATGTTGATGGGTTTAAACGTGGACTTACAAAGGCATTTAATGATTATGCAAGAAAATTTAATATATTAAAAGAAAAAGATGATAATTTACAAGGTGAAGATATTCGTGAAGGAATAACTGCTATTGTAAGTGTTAGAGTATTAGAGCCTCAATTTGAAGGACAAACTAAAACAAAACTAGGAAATAGTGAAGTAACAGGAATTGTTAATAGTGTTGTTTTAAATAAATTATCAGATTTCTTAGAAGAAAATCCAGCAGTTGCAAAATCTATACTTGAAAAAACTTTAAGTGCTGCACGTGCAAGAGAAGCAGCAAGGAAAGCAAGAGAACTTGTAAGAAGAAAATCAGCACTTGAGTCAACTACACTTCCAGGTAAGCTTGCGGATTGTCAGGAAAGAGATGCATCAAAATGTGAAATATACATAGTCGAGGGAGATTCTGCTGGTGGTAGTGCAAAGCAAGGAAGAAATAGAAAATATCAAGCTATTCTTCCTCTTTGGGGTAAAATGATAAATGTTGAAAAGACTCGAGCAGATAAAATATATAATAATGAAAAATTATCCCCAGTAATTATTGCACTTGGTGCTGGTATAGGAAATGATTTTAATATTGAAAAATTAAGATATCATAAGATTATATTAATGGCCGATGCCGATGTTGATGGTGCTCATATCAGAACTTTACTTTTAACATTTTTCTTTAGGTATATGCGTCCATTAATAGACAATGGTAATGTATATATTGCTCAACCACCTTTATTTAAACTTTCTAAAAAAGGTATGGAAGATGTATATTGTTATAATGAAGCAGCACTTGAAGATACTTTAAAAGAATTAGAAGCAAAGGGAATAAGTAGAGATTCACTTTCTATGCAACGTTATAAAGGTCTAGGTGAAATGAACTCTGAGCAATTATGGGAAACAACTATGAATCCAGAAAATAGAACTTTGGTAAAAGTTGAATTACAAGATGCAATAGAAGCAGATAGAATATTTAGTGTACTTATGGGTGAAAATGTTGATCCTAGAAGACAATTTATAGAAGAAAATGCAAAATATGTAACAAACTTAGATATATAAGATAAAAAATTCTAGCGTGAGTTAGAATTTTTTTAATGGTATTTTATTTTAAAAGTCTTGACTTTTTTTATATATTAGTGTATAATACTTGCTGTAAAGTAGAGTTAATCTTCTCACCTTACGGTTTATGTCTTAGTAAGGTTAAAAAATATAGTATGATATTTATTTATATCTGAGTATGTATTTTTATGAGAGGATTGCGTTTTACAGCAATCTTTTTTTGTATTTGTGGAGGTGTTTTTTATAAAACAAGATTTTTTAGTAAATGAAGAAATTAGATTTTCTGAAGTTCAAGTAATAAGTGAAGATGGCCAAAAGTTAGGCTTAATGAAGAAAAGTGATGCATTAGAAATTGCTTATGAAAAAGGTCTTGACTTAGTTCTTGTTTCACCAAATGAAAATAGTCCAGTATGTAAGATACTTGATTATAGTAAATTCAAATTTGACATGATGAAAAAAGCAAAAGAAGCAAAAAAGAAACAAAAAGTAGCTGAAATAAAAGAAGTCAGATTATCACCTAATATAGATAAGCATGATTTAGAAGTTAAAGCTAAGAATGCATCTAAATTTATATCAAATGGTGATAAAGTAAAAGTTTCAATGCGTTTTAGAGGAAGAGAGCTTAATTTTGTTGAACAAGGAAAAGAAATTATGAAGAGTTTTGTTGAAATGGTAGAAGACTGTCAAGTAGATAAAGCTGCAAAGGTTGAAGGTAAAAATCTAATAATGTTTTTATCACCAAAACAAAAATAAATTTTAGTATTAAGGAGGAATTATTATGCCAAAAATAAAATCACATAGTAGTACAAAAAAAAGAGTTTCAGTTACAGGAACTGGAAAATTTAAGAAAAATGTTGCAAATCGTGCACATAAGTTAACTGGTAAATCTTCAAGAAGAAAAATGGCACTTAAACAATCATCTTATGTTGATAGTGCTAATAAGAGTGCAGTTAAAAAATTATTACCATATTCATAATTTATGGTTAACTAGGTAAAGGAGGAAATAAAAATGGCAAGAGTAAAGGGTGCTGTTACAACAAGAGCTAGACATAACAAAGTGCTTAAAAGAGCAAAAGGATATTTTGGAGCAAAATCAATCAGATTTAGAATGGCTAATCAAGCTGTTATGAAGTCTTTAATGTATGCTTATATAGGAAGAAGAAATAAAAAAAGAGATTTTAGAAAATTATGGATTGCAAGAATAAATGCAGCAGCAAGAATGAATAAAACAACTTATAGCAAATTTATGTCAGGTCTAAAAAAAGCAAACATTACAATTAATAGAAAAATGCTTGCTGAAATGGCTGTAAATGATCCAGCTGGTTTTAGTGCATTAGTAGAAAAAGTAAATAAATAATAAGGAGGGTTTTTATGATACTTGCAGGAGATTTTAGAAATGGTGTTACTTTTGAAATGGAAGGAAATGTATATAGAGTAGTAGAATTCCAACATGTAAAACCAGGTAAAGGTGCAGCATTTGTAAGAACAAAACTAAAGAATGTTATAACTGGTAGCAATTTAGAAAAAACATTTAATCCAACTGAAAAAGTTGAAGAAGCTCAAATAACAATTCAAGAAATGCAATATCTATATAATGATGGAGATAATTATACATTTATGGATACTGCAACATATGAACAAATTGAATTAAATAAATCTCAAATTGAAGAAACTCTACCTTATTTAATAGATAATATGAATGTAAAAGTTTTATCTTATAAAGGTAAAGTATTTGGTGTTGAACCACCAACATTTGTTGAACTTGAAGTAACATACACAGAGCCAGGAATAAAAGGAAGCACATCAACTGGTACAACTAAACCATGTACAGTTGAAACAGGTGCTACATTTAATGTTCCAATATTTGTTGAGATTGGGGATAAAATAAGAATAGATACAAGAACTGGCGAATATATGGAAAGAGTTTAGTAAAAATGGAGTTGTAAATATGCAGCTCCTTTTTGTTGCAAATAATAAAAAAGTGTGATATAATATATTATGTAAACAATATATAAACCTATATCTAATTAAGGAGGATTTAAAAATGAAAGTATTAATTAATACTATTGGTGAAAAGCGGGAAATAGAGGGTACCGATTATTCCTTTATCAAAAGCCCCTGCGGTTATCAGCTGATACGGTATGGGTATAATACTCCATTTGCAACTAATATATCAGACTTTGTATCTTTTGAAAATGCGGGTAGTAACTTCTTAGCTTTCAAAAATTATGATGGGGAATTTTTTCTTTATAGTTTTGATAAATCGCGTGAAAGATTTGTAAAAAATTTTGTTATAGTACCAAAAGTTTCAAGTGAATTCATAGTAGAATTGGAACTTGGAAATAAAGAATACTATAATCTTTCCTTAATGAGTCTTTCCTTTGAGCAAAAAGGTAGGGCATCAGATAACGTTGTAAAAATGAGACTTAAAAAGGGCGAATACAGTAATGAAAACTTTACTATAAAGTTAGGTGAAGATTTATCATTATTTGTATCGTTAATTGAAAGAGAGGATGATAAGAATATAAGATATATTCTTTAAACATATAATGCAAACAATCATATTTGGTTGTTTGCATTTATTTTTTAGTATTATTTAAATCATATAAAATATTGACTAAACCACAATGAAGTGATAAAATTCTAATCGTTAAGGTGAATATTATGAGATATAAAAATGATTTTAAAGATAAAATAAGAAAAAAAGTTGAAAAAGATAATTTATTATATTATATAGATACAATGGGATGTCAAATGAATGAAAATGATTCATTAAAATATTCTGGAATTTTGGAAGATATGGGATTTAAAAAAGCAGATAGTGAAGAAGAAGCAAATCTAATTTTGTTTAATACATGTTGCGTAAGAGAAAATGCAGAAAATACACTCTTCGGTAGATTAGGTTTTCTAAAAAATAAGAAAATGAAGCAAAAAGATGTATATATAGCAGTAGTAGGTTGTATGAGCCAACAAAAACATATTGTAGAAAAAATAAAATGCTCATATCCTTGGGTAGATATTGTTTTAGGAACTAATGTTATGAATACTTTTCCTCGTAAATTATATAATGCAATGTTTCTTAAAAAAGATAAATTGGAATACTTTGATATATTAGAAGATATTGTAGAAGATGTTCCAATAAAGTATACAGATAAATATAAAGCAAGTGTAAGCATTATATATGGATGTAATAATTTTTGCTCATATTGTATTGTTCCTTATGTAAGAGGAAGAGAACATAGTAGAAAAAAAGAAGATATAATATGTGATATTAAAAAATTGGCAAAGTTAGGGTATAAAGAAATAATGCTTTTAGGTCAAAATGTAAACTCGTATGGAAAGGACTTAAAAGATGGTACTAATTTTCCTGATCTATTAAGAGAAATAGAAAAAATTAATGAAATTGAGATAATTAGATTTATGTCGCCACACCCAAAAGATTTTAGCGATGAATTGATTGAAGTTATAAAAAATTCCAAAAAAATTGCAAGACAAATACATTTACCCCTACAATCAGGAAGTACAAAAATATTAAAAGAAATGAATAGAAAATATACTAAAGAGGATTATTTAGAAATAGTAAGAAAATTAAAAGAAGCAGATAAAGATATTTCGTTTTCAACAGATATAATTGTAGGTTTTCCAAATGAGACAAAAGAAGAATTCCAAGATACATTAGATGTTGTAAAAAAAGTAAAATATGATCAAATATATATGTTTATATATTCAAAACGTGAAGGAACAACAGCTGCTAAAATTGAAGACTTAGTTTCAGAAGATGAAAAAGTAAACAGACTTGAGACATTAAAAAATATATATGAAGAAATATTACCGCAATTAAATAAAAAATATATAGGTACTATACAAAAAGTATTAGTTGAAGGAAAAAGTAAAAATAATAAAGATTTATATACAGGAAGAACTAGCTCAAATAAAACAGTTATATTTGAGGCATCAGATGAGTTAGTAGGTAAAATTGTTAATATAGAAATTTTAAGTGAACATTTATGGTACTTAAAAGGAAGAATATGCAATAATTAAATTGTAATAAAATTAAATATAATAAATATACTTTAATAGTAAACTATTTTAAAAGTTATAATAAACGATAGAAAAAACTAGGGGGTATATTTTTTATGGAAGGTGTTGTTGCTGCAAGAAGACTTAGAAAATCAATGTTACAAAATAGTGAGGATTTAGGAAGTATAAATTTTGGGAGCTTAAATATTTCGTCGTCTTCAAGAAAAAGTAGTAGTAAAGTGCTTGAAGAGGATGGAAATAATAATTTTTTAAGAAAAATAAAAGTGAAATTTCTAGTTAAGTTAATGATAACAATTATACTTTTAATAGCATGCGTTTTAACAAATTTGATTTTTGGTAATAAAGCACTTGAAAATAAATTTGTTAATAACATAGTTGGTATGTATAATAAAGATTATACAAAGCAAGAATTTATAGAAGGATTTGAGAATATATGCGATAATATTTATAAAAATTTAAATTACGTGTTTCCTAAAAAAATAGTAAACTGTATACAAGGCGGATATATAAATAATGTAAAACCATATCTTATGAATGTTACTGTAAGTAATGTATTTTCAAAACAAAGCAAAGAACATAATGTAAATATTTATGAAAGTGATGAAATAAAGATATATGAAGAACAAAAAGAAAAATTGGAAAGTAATAATAATGCAAATGAAGTTATAAAAGAAAATATACAAAATGAAAGCAAAGAAGCTCAAAATGGAATTGGTGGAGGAATAGAAACAATAGAGGATAGTAGTTCAATAAGTAGTATAGAAGAAGAAATAAAAGAAATTAAAAGCCTAAACATAAGTATAATTTGGCCTGTAAATGGTACTATAACTTCAAAATATGGTGTGAGAGAAGAAATATTTAAAGAGATTGGAAATTATCATACAGGACTTGATATTGCAAATAAACTTGGTACAGAGATTAAAAGTGCAACGAGTGGAAAAGTAGTAAAAGTTGAACAAAATAATAAATATTATGGTAAGACAATAGAAATTGAAAATCAAGGTGTAATATTTAAATATGCTCATTTAAATGAAATACTTGTTGAAAACGGAAAACAAATTAATCAAGGAGATTTGATTGGAAAAATGGGAAGTACAGGATATTCAACGGGACCACATCTGCACTTTGAGGTAAGATATAACTCAAAGACTGTTGATCCATATTTACTTTTAACATAAAGGAGTAAAATGAAATTTAAAATTAAATCTATACAAATTGAGATAGAATGGTTAGCTATAACTTTAATTTTTATCTCAATTTTTTCTATAAAAGTTAGGAACTATTTAATGTCTTATTTTGCATGTTATCTGTTTATAGTATTTCATGAACTTTCTCATATCATATGTGCAAGTATGTTTGGATTTAAATTAAGAAAAATTAAACTTTCTACAATGGGAGTAAATGTTAATTTTTATGAAAATGTACTTACTAGTAATGTTATGAATATAAAAAAAATTATAATATTTATAGCAGGACCACTATCAAATGTTATACTTGCAATTATTTTTAAGGATATAAATATGATTTTTGAAATAAATATTTTTTTAGCATTTATAAACATGTTACCTGTATATCCATTAGATGGTTATAATATTACAAGATTGATGTCGAATAAAACGTTATATAATTGTATTGATAAATTTGTATTAGTGCTAGGTATTATGTGTTTATTAATAGGACTAGTTCAAGTTATGTTATATAAATCACCGTCTATTATAATGTTTTCAACATATGTAATTTTGATAAACAAAAGAACTAAAATGTATCAATAAAAATTTTGAAAAGATGTTAAAAAAATATTTCACCAAAATTACAAAAATATTACAAAAAAATCATTAAAATACTTGCTTTTTAAATAAAAAAATAGTATTATATATATAGCAAATTTTGGGGGTGTAGAGTGTGGCTATAGGTGACATCATAGTAGGTCTAGATATAGGTGCGTCCAAGATAAGCTGTGTCATAGGACAAGTTAATAAATTTAGTGAAATTGAAGTGATAGGGCACGGGCTTTCTAAAAACTCAGGTATAAAAAAAGGCAAAATAATAGATTTACAGTCTACTGCTAAATCTATAATGAGAGCAGTACAAGGAGCAGAAGAGGTATCAGAGCTTTCAGTAAATTCAGCTTATGCAAATATAAAAGGATTAAATGTAAGAATAGAAAAAGTTGTTATAGAATCAGAAGTTGCAAAGCCAGATGATGGTATGACAGTAAATGATATATATGAAGCTTATTCAAAGGTTCAAATGGCAATAACAGTAGGTTCAGGTGAACAAATTATTGATATAATTCCTAATCAGTATGAAGTAAATGGAAGACTATATAAAGATGAACCAATAGGTGCCTTTTGTAAAACATTTAAACTGGAGGCAGAAGTAGTAGTAGCACAAGGTGAGTATATTAGTCAAGTCCAGCAAGTTATGAACATGGCAGGGCTAAAACTAGATGGTTTAATTTTGGAAACACTAGCTACATCTAACATTGTACTTATGCCAGAAGAAAAAGAAATAGGTGTACTTTTAATAGATATGGGAGCTCTACATACAGACATATCAATATATAAAGATTCTAAGTTAGAATTTTATACAACCCTACCTGTTGGAGGAGATCATATAACTAACGATATTGCACTTACACTTGGGATAACCACTGATGAGGCAGAAAAAATAAAAAAACAATACAATTTGGCAATAAAGGCTATGATAACTAATGACCATGATATTAAGTTAAATACGAAAGAGGCAGCAGATGAAAAAGACAAAATAGTAAAATGTAGTGATATAGTAAGTATAATTGAGGCAAGAGTTAAAGAGATTTTCCAAATAATTAAAAAAATAAGTATAGATAATGGTCTTACAAATAAATTTGATTGTGTAGTTTTAACTGGTCAAGGAATAAGCAACATAATAGGAGCAGAAGAACTTGCTATGTTAACACTAAAAAGAAAGCAAGTAAGAGTGTGTAGCCCAAAGTTAATAAATATAATAAAACCTCAACATACTACTGTATTTGGAATGGTAAGATATATATCAAATTTAGGACTTAGCAAACATGTTAGTAGTGATGTTGAAATAGTGGCAGACTTAGGTGTTAAAGATAGGATATTTTGTGGTTTTGGAAATATAGGTAAAAAAATAAAGAATATATTTAAAAAAGTGAAAGATAAAGATAATGAAGAATAAGGGAGGAAATAAAATGGAAAATGAAAAGCAAGTAGGAATGGCTACAATTAGAGTTGTAGGCGTTGGTGGTGCTGGAAATAATGGAGTAAATAGAATGATAGATGCAGGAGTAAAGGGCATTGAATTTATTTCTGTAAATACTGATAAGCAAGCATTAGAAACTTCAAAAGCATCTAAGAAAATACAAATAGGCGAGAAGTTAACTCGTGGACTTGGTGCAGGGGCAAATCCTGAAATTGGAAAATGTAGTGCAGAAGAATCAAAAGCAGAAATTGCCGAAGCTCTAAAAGGGGCAGATATGGTATTTGTAACTGCTGGAATGGGTGGCGGAACTGGTACTGGTGCTGCTCCAATAGTTGCATCTATTGCAAAAGATATGGGAATTTTGACTGTTGGAGTTGTTACAAAGCCATTCCCTTTTGAAGGAAAAAGAAGAATGACTCAAGCAGATTCAGGTATAGAGGAATTAAAACAAACAGTAGATACTTTAATAATTATTCCAAATGAAAAATTACTTCAAGTAGTAGAAAAACAAACTTCAATTTTAGAAGCTTTTAAAATGGCTGATGATGTTTTAAGACAAGGTGTTCAAGGTATATCAGATCTTATCACAATACCAGGACTTGTAAATCTTGACTTTGCAGATGTTAAGACTATAATGTTAGATACTGGAATAGCTCATATGGGACTTGGTAGAGCTACTGGCGAAAACAGAGCTCAAGAGGCTGCAAGACAAGCTATACATTCACCACTTCTTGAAACTTCTATTGAAGGTGCAGGTGGAGTCTTAATAAATGTTACTGGTGGAAAGGATTTAGCATTACTTGAAATTAATGAAGCACTAGAACTTGTTCAAAAATCAGTAGACCCAGATGCAAATATTATATTTGGTGCTGTAATTGATGAAAAATTACAAGATGAAATTGTAATTACTGTTATTGCAACAGGATTTGCAAAATCTGGTTTTGATGGTGTAAATATAGAAAGCATAATTAATAGAACAGTTGAAAATTCTTTAAATAATAACTCAGCAAAACAGACAGTTTCAACATCAACTAATGATTATAAAATTGATTTAGATATTCCTCCATTTTTAAGAAGAAATAAAGGAGAATAAAAATCATTATCTTTTAGAAATATATGTAAAAATATCAAGATATTAAAAATATCTTGGTATTTTTTTTTTATTTTATTTATATTTTGTCTATGAAAAGTTTGAATTCATAAGTATTTTCTACAAATTTTATAATAAATATTTTATATAATTTCTATGGTGAATAGATTGGAACAATATATAGAATATGTATTTATTGAAAATCTAATAATAAATATTTTAATATTGATTTTAATTAAAAAAGTTTCTAGGAAAGATTGCAAAAAGTTAAATTTAGGTCTGTCAGCTATTATCACATCTACTTATTCTTGTCTATCATATACATATCAAGATACATTAAATACTTTGTTTATAAAAATATTGGTTTCTTTTATATACATATATATAGCATTTAAGCCAAAAAATATTAAAACATTTATAAGACTCATTATGTATTACATACTTATATATTTTATTTTTATTGGTATTATAATTTCACTTACACTAATATTAAAAATTAATATTCCAAATTTAGTTTTTAAATGGTTAGTATATATTGCTTCAATAGTGTTAACTTATGGTGTTTGTAAAATAATGTGGAAAGTGTGGAAAAAGAATATAAAAAAAGATGAACTATTGATAGATATAAAAATTTATAACTGTAATATTAGAGCTTTTGTTGATACTGGAAATACAGTAAAAGGATCTAATAATCTACCAGTAATATTCATTAATGAAAAGTATAAAAAAGTGTTAAAAAACGAGCTTGAAAAAGAAAATAAAGAAATGTTAAAAATCGATACTATAAATGGTTCAAAAATTTGTTATACATATTTAATAAAAAATGTAAATTTTAAAGTAAATAAAAATCAAATTGTGGTTGATAAAATTAATATAGCTTTTACAGATATGTTAAAAGATGATAGTTATGATGCAATTACAAGTTATGATATATATTTAGATTTATTAGAAAGGGGAAATAACAATGAATAAAAAAATAAGACAAATATATTTAAAAATATTAAAAATGCTAAATTTAGAAGATGAAAGTTTATTTTATATAGCTGGTAGCGATAAATTACCGCCACCTTTAGGAGAGGAAGAGGAGGCAAAATTATTAAAAAAGCTTATGGAAAAAGATTCTAATGCAAAAAATATATTAGTAGAAAGAAATCTAAGACTTGTAGTCTACATTGCAAAGAAATTTGAAAATTCAGGAGTTAATATAGAAGATTTAATTTCTATTGGAACAATAGGGCTTATGAAAGGTGTTAATAGTTATAAACTTGATAAAAATATCAAGCTTGCAACATATGCTTCTAGATGTATAGAAAATGAAATTTTAATGTATTTAAGAAAAAATAGCAAGATAAAAGCAGAAGTATCAATAGATGAACCTATAAACACAGACAGTGAAGGTAATGATTTGTCACTAGCAGATATTTTAGGAACTGATAATGATAGTTTGTTTAAGTCAGTGGAAGAAAGTGACAATAAGAAAATTTTAAATATAGCTATCAAGAAGTTAAATGATAGGGAAAAAATAATAATGCAATTAAGGTATGGATTTAATGGATATGACGAACTAACACAAAAAGAGGTTGCAGATAAACTTGGTATTTCACAGTCATACATTTCTAGAATAGAGAAAAAAGTAATTAATTCTTTAAAGAAAGATTTTCTAAAATAATATATAAATACATGATAGTATTAGTATTTTTAAAAAATTTAAATATATTTTTATGTTATAAGCATTATAAATAGATTTGTCGAGTTTTATCTAGTTTTGAGTTATATGAATTAAGATTAATAAAACTCAAAATAATATTTACGAAAGATAAAATAGGAGCGATAGATATGAATATAAAAGTAGAAATAGAAGGATTAGATACATCTAAATTACCAAAACTAAGTTCTCAAGAACAAATGAAGATGTTAAGAGAAATAAAAAGTGGTAAAAATGAATTAAAAGATGAATTCATAGAAGCTAATTTAAGACTTGTTTTAAGTATAGTAAAGAAATTTAATAATAGAGGAGAAAATGTTGATGATATATTCCAAGTTGGAGTAGTTGGATTAATCAAGGCAATTGATAATTTTGATATAACCCAACCAGTTCAATTTTCAACTTATGCAGTACCTATGATAATAGGAGAAATAAAAAGGTATTTAAGGGATAATAGTGCTTTTAGAGTAACGAGATCTTTGAGGGATTTATCCTATGTTGTATCGCAAGCAAAAGAAAAATATATAATGGAAAAAAATGAAGAGCCAACAATTGACGAATTAGTAAAAATAGTTGGAGCACCAAAAGAAGAAATAGTGCTTGCAATTGATTCAATGATAGCACCAATGTCTATATATGATGCAGTTTATAGTGATGGAGGAGACCAAATATTTTTGCTTGACCAACTAAAAAACAAAAAAGATGAGTCAGAAGAAGTAATAGATAAAATCGCAGTATCGCAGATTTTAAGTAAATTAAATCCGAAAGAAAGATTAATTATAGAAAAAAGATATTTTAATGATAAAACGCAAACTGAACTGGCAGAAGAACTTGGAGTGTCGCAAGCACAAGTATCAAGAATAGAAAAAAACGCACTAGATAGAATTAGAAAAAGAATAGAAAAAGGTGCATAAATTAAGTATTCTACAAAACAAATTTGTAGAATATTTTTTATACAACTATTATATAATATAGAGAGGTGGTATGATTTGGCAAGGGGAATTGATTTTAAACAAAAAGAAGTAATAAGCCTAAGTGATGGAAAAATTTTAGGATTTGTTGTAGATGTTCAAGCTGATTTTGTTACTGGTGAAATTAATTCTATAATTGTTGCAAAAACAGGCAAGTTATTTGGAAATATAATGGGAAAAAATAATGTAACAATACCATGGGATAAGATATCCAAAATAGGTGAAGATGTTATCTTGGTTGAAATTTAAAGAAAATAATATTTTTTTTGAGAAAAGTGTTGACAAAATAATTAAAAAATGTTAATATATAAGCACCGTGATACGCTGGTAATTACATAAATTGTATTTCATTAAAAAATATTTATTTTTTTTGAAAAAACAATTGACAATTATCGACAATTGTGGTAAACTATTCTAGTCATCAAAAATGATGACAAAAGCACATTGAAAAATAAACAATACAAAAAGACGAACCAAATTTATATAGGTTGTACAATAGGGTACAACCGTCAATTAAACAAGTAAATTCGCGAGGAAACAAAGTCGCGTAAATTTTGAGAAAAAGGATATTAAACGAGAGTTTGATCCTGGCTCAGGATGAACGCTGGCGG
>CAKPJL010000026.1 GCA_934162655.1 uncultured Clostridia bacterium
AATACAGCTTTTTTGCACTGTCAAGCATTTATTTATAATATTAACCTTTTTGACAAAACTAGTGGGGTTTTGACAAATAAAATAATCTAAGTAATAATTTAACCCTCATTACTTAGATTATTTTATTTATTCTTGATATTCCATTTGATATCCAATAATATCAATAGTATCACCTGATTTTAGTCCCATTTCCTTACATTTTGACATAACACCAATTTTATTTAACATAAGTTGCATATATCCACGTGATTCACTATCAAATATATTTACTTTGTTCATTATTCTTTCTATTATTTTTCCTTCAACATAAAATGTATTTCCACTTTTATTTACTTCCCATGTATCTTGAGTCTCCTCATCTAACAGTTCATAGTCATAATCAACATGCACAATATCTTCTTTTGGTATATTTTCTAATCTTTTGGCTACATATTCTATTACTTCATCAACACCCTGTTTTGTAGCGGCAGAAATTTTAAATATTTTTCTTCCCTCTTTTTTACATACTTCTTCTAATTCTAAAAATAAATCCTCATTTTGCATACTATCTATTTTATTAGCAACAACTATTTGTTCTTTTTTACTAAGAGTGTTGCTATATCTTTCAAGTTCAGAATTTATTTTGTAAAAATCTTCAACAGGGTTTCTACCTTCACTACCAGTAATATCAACTACATGTATTAGAATTCTTGTACGTTCTACATGTTTTAAAAATTTGTGTCCAAGTCCTATTCCTTGACTTGCCCCCTCAATAAGTCCGGGTATATCTGCCATAACAAATGACTTTCCAGATTTAGTTTTTACTACTCCTAGTGTTGGTGCAAGTGTAGTAAAATGATAATCGGCAATTTTAGGTTTAGCAGAAGAAACAACTGATATAAGTGTTGATTTTCCCACATTTGGATAACCTATTAGCCCCACATCTGCTATCATTTTCAATTCTAATTCTATGTTTTTTTCCTGGCCTTTTTCACCCATTTCTGAAAAATTAGGTACTTGCCTTGTAGATGTAGCAAAATGTTGGTTTCCTCTTCCACCTCTTCCACCTTTTGCTATAAGTATTGTTTTACCAGCTTCTGACATATCTGCAACTATTTTATCTTTTTCAATGTCACGTACAATTGTGCCAATTGGAACTGATATATATATATCCTCTCCTGAAATTCCTGAACATCTTCCACCAGAACCGTTTTTTCCATCATTTGCCTTAAACTCTTTTTTATATCTAAAATCAAGTAATGTTGAAGTATTAGGATCAACTTTTAAATATATGTTTCCACCTCTTCCACCGTCACCACCATCTGGCCCCCCGGCTGCAACATATTTTTCCCTTCTAAATGTTCTTGCACCATTTCCACCATTACCAGCTTTTATTTTAATTTTTACATAATCTATAACCATTATTTTTTATTACTCCTCAAAATAATTTATTTTCATAACCTCTTTTACTTTTTTTAAAGTTTCACTTGCTTTTTTATTTGCCTTATATGTTCCATCATAAATAATTTTCTTTACTATTTCTGGATGTTCATCATAATATTTTCTTTTTTCCCTAATAGGATCTAAAAACTCATTAATTTTAGCTGCAAGTTCCTTTTTACATAAAACACAGCCTCTTTTTCCATCTCTACATTCCTCAAAAACCTTTTCTTTATTTTCACTATTAAACAACTCTGTATAATATGCAACCATACATTTTTTAGGATCTGCCTTATCGTCTTTTTTTATTTTAGAAGTATCCGTTAGAGCAGACATTACCTTTTTTTCAACTTCTTCTTGTGTATCTGATAAATATATAGCATTTCCTAAGCTTTTTCCCATTTTCTCATTTCCATCTAATCCTTTTACCCTTGGAAAGCTAGAAACAAGTGCTTCAGGCTCTACTAAAACATCACCATATATCAAGTTAAACTTTCTTACTATTTCCCTTGCTTGTTCTATCATTGGAAGTTGATCGTTTCCAACAGGTATTACATGAGCTCCAAATGAGGCTATATCTGCTGATTGACTCACTGGGTAACCCAAAAATCCATATGTAATACTTTCTCCATTATTTCCAAATAACTCTTTTTTTTGTGCAATTTCAGTTTTAACAGTTGGATTTCTTTCAAGTCTTGATACCGTGACAAGATTTGAGAAAAATACTGTTAATTCCGCTATTGTGGGTATTTGTGATTGCACAAATATAGTAGTTTTTTTAGGATCAATTCCACATGATAAATAGTCTTTTACAAGTTCATAAACTGACTTTGATACCTTTTCTGGATTGTTAAAATTGTCAGTTAAAGCCTGAACATCTGCTACCATTATATATTCTTCATACTCATCTTGTAACTTTATTCTATTTTGTAATGAGCCAAAATAATGTCCGATGTGAAGTCTACCGGTTGGCCTATCACCTGTAAGTATTATTTTCTTATTTTCCATTTTTATCACCTATCCAGTATATTATAATATATTTCTCTTTAAAAGTCTATAATATAGATTAATTTGTTTACAGAAAAAATCAAGGAGAAAAAATTTCCCCTTGATTTAAATAAGATTAATTTAAACCTGATATTTTAGAATACTGTTCTATTACTTCTGGTAAAGTAACAATATTCCTTGCAAGAAGCATGCTAGCTACTAACTCTAGCAATTTATAATTATTCTTTAATTCCTCTTCCGTTTTTTTATATATAATATCAACTTTTTCTTTAACACTTTTTACTATCTGTTCTTTATTTTTTTTCAGTAAGTAAAATATTATTGTCATCATCATAAGAACAAAGGGTTAAATTCTCAAAGTTTTTATCCATGCCATATTCTGTTATTCGCTCCATCAGGATAGAAGTAGCCCTTTTTAGATCACTTCTTGCACCTGCATCATATTCCTTTGTTACAAAACTTTCAGCAATACGTCCAGCAAGTAAAGTAGCAATTCTAGCATATATTCCTTCTTCATTTAGAATCGAAGTTAATTCCGCTTTTTCTTCATAAACAGTTATTCCTAAATTTCCTTCACTTGGAACAATAGATGCTAATATAACTTTTCTACAAACAATATCTTCATAAAGATAATTCATAACAAAATGCCCTGCCTCATGCCATGCAATAGCTTCTTTTACTTCCTCTTTCATTTCATTTAGCTTCTTATAATTGTATTCAAATACCTTATCAACATGACATCTTCTCAAACTTTTTGAATTTGCCATTGAAGCCACTGCAAGGGATTTATCAAGCAAATCAATTGTTCTATCCGGATTAGAAGAAGAAAAATTAAATGCAAATCCACATGATATTACATAATCTAATACTTCGTTTGAAACATGTACATCATGGTATTTAGAAAGTGTATTTACCTTATATCTTATCATTCTCTTTAGAGCATTTAGCTTAGGCTCATCCACATATACAGTTTCAAATCTTCTTTTTAATGCTCCATCATGTTCAAAATATTTATTATATTCCTTTGTTGTCGTAGCACCAATAAAAATAGCTTTATCTCTTGAGAGTAATGGTTTTATAGCTCCTGCCAAATCCACACCACCATCTAAAGAGTTGCCTGCACCCATAATTTGATGTATTTCGTCAATAAAAATAATAAGTTTATCAGTTTTTTCTACAAATTCTATTAACTTTCTTACTTTCTCTTCAAACTGTCCTCTATAAGTGGTACCAGCTATCATAGAATTTACATTAACTTCAACAACAGTATAATCAAAAAACTTTTTTGGACATGTTTCATTTACAATGCTTTGTGTAATTGCTTCAACAATAGCAGTCTTTCCTACTCCTGGTTCCCCTACAAGTATAGCATTCCTTTTGTTTTTCTTTGAAATTATATTTAATATGCTAGATATTTCCCTATCTCTATCTAAAATATCACAAATCTCACCTTTTTCATATTTTTCATTTAATATCTTACAAAAAGGTTCTATTGATTTTGGTAGCACCATACTTTCAATCAAATTAGTATAAGGTGCCGCTCCCATATCTATTAAAAAGTCACAAAATTGTTCTACATTAAAAGAACTAAAAGCACTTACCATCCTTAAACAACTATTATCTCCCATGGTAAATATTACATAAAGTAAATCACTTAATTCTACGTACCCCTTTTTATAAGAGGCACAATTACTAGCAGCTACCACAAGAGCTTTATAGAGATTTTCTGAACAACTTAATTCATATGCTTCTGTTGCTTTTAATAATTCTTCATACTCTTTTTGTTCTTCTGTTTCAATAGTTTGTTTTTTACCTGTTTTTGATACCTTAAAAACTTTTTTATAAAAAGTTTTGTCCTTTTTTAGCTTTAATATAATTTCTGAGATCTCTGGCATTACATATTCTATAAACCCTATTCCATCAGCTAATGATTCTTCGAAAATACTTAAATAGCTTTCTTCTTCATCCATCATTGTTGCTATAAAAATTGTAGCACAATTAGGTTTATAACTTCCTGTAATTTCTTTAGAAATTATACTAGCCCGAATTAACATATTAACCAAAACATCTTCCATGACCAAAACATTGCTACCTAATTCCATAACTAAATTCCTCCTGTAATTATATTAATAACATACAAAAATAAAATCGTAATCACGAATTTATTTCATTTTGTTAACATCTGTATTATACCACACGATGCATGCTTATTCAACAGTCACATAACATTTTACAAACTTAGGCATATAATTTAAGTAGGTGATAAATTTGGTTTCATTTAGTTTATGTATGATTGTAAAAAATGAGGAAAAAACTCTTAATAGATGCATAGAAAGTACAAAAGATCTATTTGATGAAATTATAATTGTAGATACTGGTTCTGAAGATAACACCAAAAATATTGCAAAAAAGTTTACAAACAAAGTATATGATTTCAAATGGTGTGACGATTTTTCAAAGGCCAGAAACTTTTCTTTTGAAAAGGCAACAAAAGATTTTATTATGTGGCTTGATGCGGATGATGTTATACTTGATGAGGACTTAAAAAAACTATATGACCTAAAAAAAAGATTAACAAATAATATAGATGTAGTCATGCTAAAATATAATCTAAATTCTGATGGTTCAAACTGTGCTCTAACATTTTATAGAGAACGTATACTTAATAGAAGTAAAAATTTCACATGGATAAGTCCTATACATGAAGTAATCGTTCCTACCGGTAATGTAATTTATGAAGATATCACAATAACACATAAAAAAATGGATTTTTCACACAGTAAGCGTAATTTAAAGATATTTCAGAAAATGTTAAAAAATGGCCAAAAACTTGATAGTAGACAAAAATTCTATTATGCAAGAGAATTATATTATAATAATCTTTTTAATAAAGCAATAAAAGAATATAACGAATTTTTAAATATTAAAGACGCTTGGAGTGAAAATAAAATTAGTGCATGTATAGATTTATATGATATATTTATGAGAAAAAATAATACTAATAAAGCTCTTCTATATTTATACAAAACTTTCGAATATGATATACCACGAAGTCAAGTTTGTTGTTACATAGGAAACAATTTTTTAAGAGATTCTAATTATGAAATTGCAAAATATTGGTATCTACAAGCTATAAAAAATAAACCTAATGACAAAAATGGTGGATTTTATATTAATGATTTTCATGAGTTTATCCCATGCATTAATCTATGCGTATGTTACTTTAATTTGGGTGATATAAAAAATGCGAAAAAATATAATGACTTAGCAGGAAGTTACAAAAAAAACGACAGTTACTATATATACAATAAAAAACTACTTTCAAAATATAAATAGACACAACAAATACACATTTTTTAGGTAAATTCATATTATATATTAGGCTTTAGTTAGCCTATATATTTTTCATATAAGGAGGAGAAAAATGTGTAATTATGGATGTTGCTCACAAAATTCTTGTAATTGCAACTCAAATAATAACCAAAGATATAATTCATGTTGCTGTGTATGCCCAACTGGTACACCAGGTATTATAATTACAGGACCTACTGGACCTACTGGACCTATGGGGCCTATGGGACCTATGGGACTTACAGGAGCTACTGGTGCAACTGGACCTACTGGACCTACTGGTACAGCTCAAGTTGCTTCTGCAATAAATTCAACTAACACAGTAGCACAAGAATTAGATGCTAATGATGAAGTAGATTTTGGTGCAAATAATGTTATAATTGGTAACAATATAACGCATAATGCAGGTGAAGCTGAGTTTACGATTAATGCAACTGGTACTTATCTTTTAACTTATGCCGTAACAACAACTGGTTCTGGTGCTGCTGCCTACCCACTTGCTGTATCTGTTAGAGCAGATTATAATGGTGCTGCAATTCCTGGTACTACATCATCTGCAATAATACCTGCCGCTGGAAATAATGTTACTATGACAAATTCTGCTATATTTACTGCTGCTGCCGGACAAAATGTTACACTTCAAAATCTAAATGCAAATACAACTTACAATAATGCAAATATTAGCATAATAAGAATTTACTAAAAAATAAGAAGAAAGGCTTTTACCTTTCTTCTTATTTTATTTTATTTAAAAAACTAACAATTCTATCTATGCTTTCTTTAGGAGTTGAAGCCCCTGCAACAATACCTACTTTATCATTAACATTGAAATCCTTTTCATTTAGTTGTTTTTCATCTTCTACCAAAAAGCATTTCTCACACTGACTAGTTGATATATCATATAACTTTTTAGTGTTAGAGCTACTAGATCCACCAATAATTATCATTTTATCAACATTTTTAGATATATTGTAGGCTTCTTCTTGCCTTATCTTTGTAGCATTGCATATGGTATTTTCAATTTTTATATCCACATAATCATCAATATAGGAATTAATAATTTTTATTATCAATTTAAATTGATCTAAATTATAAGTAGTTTGACAAATTATAGCCAATTTTTTATTATTTACTTTTTTAAATCTATTTATAGAATCTTTAAGTTCTTCTATGCATGTTATCAAACTATAATTTTCTTTATTACAAAAACTCTCACTTGCCAAAGTTTCAGGATGAAATTTTACTCCAATTAGAAAAATATAGTAGTTTTCATTTTGATATTTTTCTATTAATTTATGAATTTTTAATACATTAGGACATGTATAGTCTATTATTTTAATATTTTTTTCTTTTGCATATTTATACACTTCTTTTTTTACACCATGTGCTCTAAAAATAACTTTGCTATTCATATTCACATCTTTTATATCATCAACAAATATAACGCCTTTTTCTTTTAGAGAAGACACAACTTTACTATTATGTACAATTTCTCCTAAACAATATATACTACCATCTTTTGCCTCTTTTTTAGCTCCTTCTACTGCTCTTTTTACACCATAACAAAAAGAAGAATTCTTTCCTATAATTAATTCCATTATATCACCTTATAAATTATCTCATACTAATCGAAATTTTGCAATATTAGCAAAATATGTCGAATTATTTCATCAACATGTATTGACAAATTATCATTTTGTGTATTATAATGTAATCAACATATAGGAGGTTCTTATGGAAAGCACTAATAAAAACGATTTTAATAATACCTTAAAAAAGTTTGACACAAAAAAAGCAATACTAATTGGTTCATCTATACTTCTAATAATAATAGCTTTAATAATTTGTATAGTATACATACCTAAATATCAATTAAATAAAGCCGTAGAGTATATAAAAAGAGGCGAATATCAAAATGCATACACTTACGTTAACAATCGTCATAATGAGGACAATAAAAGAATTGTTAAAGAATTAATATCAATGGCTTTTATACAAAAGTGTTATGGTGGCATAAAACAATCAGATAATATTGTAACCAAAGCGGCTAACATAATTAAAAATATTAATCCAAATAACATAGATTACACACTAGATGATACTTTAAATATTTATGTTGGAAAATTAAAAGATTATATTTCAATAGAAAGCTCTATTCCAAAAGATATTATAATCCCAGAACTACATGAAGTATATCAAACATATTTTGATAGTCTAAAATTTGTTAATGATAATTTTTATAATTTCTTAAACAATATTACAAATAAAGAATTCACTTCAAGACTACCTTCTGTAACTGGTGATTGTATAAATATGGCAGTAATTCTAGAATCTGTCAGATATAATTACAACTTTTTACCGCAAACTATAGATATATATGCAAAAATAGAGTCTTATTTGTAATTAAAACAATACATCTTTTGATAATGTTATACATATAACTATATTGTATAATTTAATTATCAAGAGGTGTATTTTTATGATATCAGATAAAATAAAAGAATTAAGAAATAGAAGTAATATGTCACAAGTAAAACTCTCAAAAGCATTAAATGTATCTCGTTCCACTGTAAATGCATGGGAAATGGGTATTTCTATGCCTACTATAAAGTATGTAATAGAAATGTCTAAGATTTTTAACACAACAACTGACTATATACTTGAAATAAATAATGAAAACTTGCTAAATTTAAGCGATTTAAGTAAAAAACAAATAAAGGCTATACTAGATATTATAGATTGTCTAAAAAATAAAACTGAGTAACTAAAAAATTACTCAGCTTTTCTATGGTGTCCCAGAAGCGATTCGAACGCCCGACCCACGGCTTAGAAGGCCGTTGCTCTATCCAACTGAGCTACTGGAACATCAACTACTTAATTATGATAACATAATTTTTAACAAAAATCAATAGTTTTTACAAAAAATTGTTAAATATTTTTAAATAAAATGACCTAGTAATAACTAGGCCATATTTATTAATCTTATAAAATAGTATTTATCTAAAAATTAATTTCTTTTTTCATCTTATCATGATTTTGTTCTAGGTATTCATCGTATGTCATACGTTTATCTATTACACCATTTTCAGTAATTTCTATTATCCTGTTTGCAACCGTTTGAGTAAATTGATGATCATGTGATACAAATATAATTTCTGCTGTGCTTCTTATAAGTCCATTATTTAGGGCTGTTATACTTTCTAGATCTAAATGATTTGTTGGCTCATCTAAGAATATTAAATTAGGGTCTTGAAGCATAACACGCGAAAACATACATCTTGCTTTTTCTCCACCAGATAACACATTTACGGCTTTTAGAGCTTCATCTCCAGAAAATAGCATTCTTCCTAAAAAACTTCTAAGTATAGTTTCATCTTCAATTCCTGTTTCATCTCCAAGCCACTTTGTAATACTATCATTTGATACAAAGTACGATGAATTGTCATTTGGAACATAACCTTTTTTTATAGTAGATCCAAAAGTAATTTTTCCTTTATCCTTTTGAACTTCACCCATAAGTATTTTAAATAAAGTTGTTTTAGCAATTGAGTTACTTCCTACAAGAGCTATTTTATCACCTTTTAACACTTTAAATGAAATATTTTTTAATACCTGAACTCCATCTACTTCCTTGCATATATTTTCCACTTCAAGCACTTCTTTACCAGATTCACGTTCTGGTTTAAACTCAATATATGGATATTTTCTAGTCGATGGTACTATTTCATCTAATACAATTTTTTCAAGAGTTTTCTTTCTTGAGGTAGCTTGTTTTGACTTGGAAGCATTAGCACTAAATCTACGAATGAAATCCTCTAATTCTTTTATCTTATCTTCTTTTTTCTTGTTAGCTTCTTTGGCTTGTTTTAGTGCAAGTTGGCTTGATTCATACCAAAAGTCATAATTTCCAACATATAGCTTAATTTTCCCATAATCTATATCTGCAATATGAGTACAAACTTTGTTTAAAAAATGCCTATCATGAGATACTACAATTACTGTATTTTCAAAATTTATTAAAAATTCTTCAAGCCATTCTATAGCTGCAATATCTAAATGGTTTGTAGGCTCATCCAGTAGCAATACATCAGGATTTCCAAATAATGCTTGTGCTAAAAGAACTTTTACTTTCTCTGCTCCTGTAAGTTCACGCATAAGTTTTTCATGAAGTGATACATCTATTCCAAGTCCATTTAAAAGTTCTGCTGCATCTGTTTCTGCCATCCAACCATTTAGTTCTGCAAATTCTGCTTCAAGTTCTCCTGCTTTTATCCCATCCTCATCTGAAAAATCTTCTTTAGCATACAAAGCATCCTTTTCTTGCATTATTTTATATAACCTATCATTTCCCCTAATGACCACATCTAATACTCTTACATCTTCATACATATAATGATCTTGCCTTAAAATCCCTAGTCTTTCTTTTCCAGATGTATATACCTCGCCTTGTGATGGCTCTATTTCCCCAGATAGAATTTTTAAAAATGTAGATTTTCCAGCACCATTTGCACCAATTATTCCATAACAGTTCCCATCTGTAAATTTTATATTTACATCTTCAAATAAAGTTCTTTTTCCAAACCTTAATGTTACACCATTTACTCCTATCATTTATACTCTCCTTTAATTAATGATATTATTTTACTATACTTTAATTAAAAAATCAAATAAAAAAAGACAAAAGGCTAATATATTAGCTTTTTATCTTTCAAATGATGATTTTTTATTAAATGCTTTTTCAAACTCACTATTTATCTTTTCCTTAACGAATTCAAAATCTATGTCACTTGTAGTATCATTTATACATATTATCTTATATTTTTTATTTCTTATAGCTTTTGTTACATTTTTTAAGTCTTTTGCTTCAAAATATTTTCCTAAACTTTTTGAAGGAGCAAACTGACCAGTAAGTAGTTGAAAATATCTACATATCATCTGGCCTACATCTGTATCTGCCCTAAATCTATTATGACATGCTCTATCTAACACATCTTCTTCCTGGTTCCAAACATTAAAAAATGTAGACTTTAAAAATGATTTAGACAAATGATCTGAATAAAGTTCTAAAAAATTTTCTTTTCTTGTATTTATTAAGTTTCTAATCATATTAGATATTCCATATTTTATATTTACAATTTTTTTATAGTTACTTTTAACAAATTTCTTTTTGTTAAAATGCCTATTTACAATATCTAAATTATTATCTCTCATCATTATATATCTTTTACTAGGATTTTTCTTAGTATATTCAATATACATATCATTTGGCAAATCACCACTAAAAAAATCTGATTTTTTTAATTTCCTTAAAATAAATATATCATCATTTAATAAAACAAATTTTTCAGATAAATCCTCTATATTATGCAAATTCATCTCAATGACATTTGAGTTAAAAGTTGGAAGATATTTTTTTGGAATAAACTCCTCATGCTTTACTATTCTTAGCTTTTCATTATTTTTGTCTAACCAATAAGGCAAATGTCCCCATGTAATAAAAAATACCTTATTTACCCACGGTGCAAATTTTTCTATTCCCCTAAATAGGTATTTCAAATTATCAAAATCTCTAAATCTAATCTCACTTTTATCACCAGATAAGTTAGAATAACTCTCTCTTTGTTTTCTCCATATAGGATCACTAGGATCCACCCATAATATTACAAGATCTATATTAGAACTATATCTACTTAATTTATTATTTTTAATCATATCAATACCCTATAATTCAAACGCTGATTTATCTTTTAATAATTCTTCTAACACAGAATTTATTTCTTTTTTAGATTTTTCAAAATCTACATGCATGTATGCATCATTTATACATACATACTTATATTTATTACTTCTTAATTCTTCTATATTTTGTTTATTATCATCTAAATAAACTAAATATTTACTCTCATCTTTTTTGGGAACAAAGTTTCCTTCAACCATTTGCCAATATCTGCATAAATAATGGCCTAAATCTGTTGAGTTTCTAAATTTATTATGACATGACATATCAAGTGCTTCATATTCTTCATCCCATATTTTTCTAAATGTTTGCTTCAAATAAGCTTGTGGAGAATGAAAATTCCAAAATCCGCAAAATTTCTTTTTAAATCCTAAAGAATGTAATGTTTTAAAATTGAATTTTCCATACTTAAAATTCAAAACTTTAGTTAAATTTCTCCTTACAAATTCTTTTTTATTAAAATGTTTATTTATAATCGCTAAAATATTTGCTTTCATAAAGAAATGTGTATCATTATAAAAGGAAGCTAATTGTGTATATTCAACATATACATCAGTTGGAACACCATTTACAAAAAAGTCTTCTTTTTTAGTTGGCTTTAATATAAAAAAATCATCGTTTAATAAGACAAACCTTTCAGACAAATCCTTTATTCTATGTAAATTAAGTTCAATAACGTTTGAGTTAAAAGTTGGAAGATATTCTTTTGGAATAAATTCCTCATGTTTTACTATCCTTAGTTTCTCGTTTTTTGTATTTAGCCAACTTGGAACATGTCCCCAAGTAATGAAAAATACTTTATTTACCCATGGTGCATATTTTTCTATACCTCTAAACAAATATTGAACATTTTCACAATCTCTAAATCTATTTTCACCACGGTCTCCTTTTATATTCAAATACTTATTTTTTTCTTTTAGCCATTCTTCATCATTACCATCGACCCAAAGTACGACGATGTCTATTTTTTCATTATTATTCATAATTGCTCCTTGTACACTTTACATATATCTACTAAATTATACATCATTTTTATAATTATGTCAAGTTTGATTTTTTTTAGATTTTATAGTATAATATATTTGGTGATTTTAAAATGAGTAAAAAGGTAACTAATATAAATGATACAAAAGAAAATAAAGATAAAAAAGAAGCAATCAAATCAAAAAAGGATTTAAAAAAGGATTTTAAAAAAATTAAGGAAGAAAATAAGAAAAAAACCAAAGCTGCAATAGAAGAATATAAAAAATTTGCTGTAAAAGGAAATGCCATTGACCTAGCAGTAGGTGTCGTTCTTGGTAGTGCATTTACAGCAATAGTAAATGCACTAGTGTCTACAACAATAACTCCTGTTATAAACTTACTTACAAGCAATGTTAACCTTTCAACATTATTTATAACTCTAAAAGGTGGACATTTTGAAACACTTGAAGAAGCTAAGGCAGCTGGGGCAATAACACTTAATTATGGAGAATTAATAACATCTATAATAAATTTTATTATTATATCAATAGTTTTATTTATAATAATTAGCTTACTAAAAAAGGCCACAACTAAAAAAGGTGCAAAAAATCTTCAAGAACAAAAAGCTAATACAAAAAAATGCCCATATTGCCTTAGTGATGTTCCAATAAAGGCTACAAAGTGTGCTTATTGTACTAGTGATTTACCAGAGCAAAAACCTAAAACTTCTGAAAAAAAAGATGAGAAAAAGAAAATAAGTAAATAAAAACAACCCAAAGAAATTATTTCTTTGGGTTTTGATTTTAAATTAATTAAAACAAAATTATTTTTTGTTTACTAATTCTTTTAAAGCTTTTCCTGCTTTGAATACAGGTGCTTTAGATGCTGGTATTTTGATTTCTTCTTTAGTTTGTGGGTTTCTACCTTTTCTAGCAGCTCTTTTTCTTACTTCGAAAGAACCAAATCCAACTAATTGAACTTTGTCTCCTTTAACTAAAGCTTCTGTTACAACGCTAACGAATGCGTTTAATGCTGCTTCTGCATCTTTCTTTGTTTCTCCTGTTTTTGCTGCCATAGCTGCGATTAATTCTGATTTGTTCATTTTAAATTACCTCCTATAAGATTTTAAAATCTGTAGTTCATAGCCTACTACTATCATTATTCGTCATTTTTTTCAAAAATCCTTCTTTTTTATTTAAAAAAGTTGTATTTTTCAGTACTTTGCCCTATTTGGTCTCTTGTAAGTATATATTTTATCAGTGTTTTAGCCGTTTCCATACAGCCCCAACTTTTTCAAAAAATAATATATTTTCTGGCCAAATGGTATCATAAAAAGTTCTTCTTTAGAAAATATTTTTAATATAGCTAAGACAATTATATATATTATTGCACATATTAATAGTGATAATACTGTTACAATTTTATCATTAATTCTTGTTATCATTATTAAGTAAAAAATATATGCAAACACACTCATTATTATACTCGCTAATACAGGTTTTAATACAAATTTTTTCTTATCTAATTTTAAGTTTGTATTTTTCTTTAATATTTTAAGTTCTATAATCACTGCAATCATATGACATATCACTGTCGATATTGCTGCTCCTGCTGTTCCTCCAAGAAAAAAATCTTTTGTATCTATTGGTATTAAATATATGTTTAATATAAATTTAATTACAACTCCTACTGACAATGCCATTGCCGGTGCAAGTACTTTGCCAAGTCCATGTAAAGCTCCGCTAATTATTTGTTCTATTACAATAAAAATTATGCTTAAACAACTTATTTGGTATATAAAAGCTCCTGATGTAGCATTTGGAAATAGCAATTCTAAAATTGGTTTGGCAAACATAATCATTGCTATCATGCAAGGCATTCCAATTAAAATAGAAACTAACAAAGAAAATGATATTCTTTTTTTAGCTGTTTCCATATCTCCTATAGCTTTAGAAGATGAAATTGATGGAACTAACGCTGTTGCAAACGCCATATTTAGCGACATTGG
>CAKPJL010000027.1 GCA_934162655.1 uncultured Clostridia bacterium
GTATCATATACTATCATACGTATTGCCCTGCCAACTTGTGGTGAGGCAAGGCCAATACCATCATACTTATACATTGTATCAATCATATCAGATGATAATTTTTTTATATCATCTGTTATTTCTAATATTTCATCACATTTTCTTGCTAATATTTCATCTTCACCATATCTTAAATCTAAAACTGCCACTTTTTATTTTCTCCTTTTACTATCCTTGCTCACTTGTAGCATTATTTTGTTCTTTACTAAATTGTAATTCATGCCATTCATCTTTTGAAATTAATACTTGCCTTGGTTTACTTCCATCATATCCAGAAATTAATCCTCTTTCCTCCATCTGATCTATTATTCTACCAGCACGGGAATATCCAACTTTAAACTTTCTTTGTATCATTGAAGCAGATGCCTGTCCCATATCAAGAACTAAACTTATTGCATCATTTAAAAGTGGGTCTTCATCAGAAGAAGAGTCATCTGATATACTATCATCTTTCATGGATGGTTTATTTCCTTTACCTTTTAGCGGTGTGTTTTCAATACTTTGTATAATGTCTTCATTATATGTAATTTGATTATTTTGTTTAATATAGTCAACTATTTGTTCTATTTCTTTTTCTGATACAAAAGTTCCTTGCATTCTTAAAGGTTTGGTCTCTCCCACTGGAAAATAAAGCATATCTCCTTTGCCTAATAGTTTTTCTGCACCAGCCATATCAAGTATTGTTCTAGAATCAACTTGTGATGATACAGTAAATGCAATACGAGATGGAATGTTTGCCTTAATTATTCCTGTTACTACATCTACTGATGGACGCTGAGTGGCAATTACTAGATGCATTCCAGCAGCTCTTGCCATTTGTGCTAACCTACATATTGCATCCTCTACATCATTTGGTGCAACCATCATAAGATCTGCAAGTTCATCTACAATAATTACTACTTGTGGTAACTTAGGAAGGTTTTCTGCTTCCATTGCAGCATTATAAGATTTTATATCTTTAACTCCTTTGCTTGCAAATAAAGCATACCTAGATACCATTTCTTGAACTGCCCAATTAAGTGATCCAGCCGCTTTTTTAGGATCCGTTACAACTGGAATAAGTAGATGTGGAATACCATTATACCCAGAAAGTTCAACCATTTTTGGATCTATTAAAATTAATTTTACCTCACTTGGCTTTGCCTTATAAAGAATAGATACAATTATTGAGTTAATACATACACTCTTACCAGAGCCTGTTGCTCCTGCAATAAGCATATGTGGCATTTTTGCTATATCACCAACTTGTATTTCTCCTGCCGCATCTTTTCCAAGTGCAAAACATACCTTTGATTTATGATTTTGAAATACATCTGATTCAATAACTTCTCTTAATGAAACAGATTCACAAACAGAATTTGGTATCTCAATTCCAACAGCTGCACGACCAGGAATTGGAGCTTCTATACGAATTGATTTTGCTGCAAGATTTAAGGCTATATCATCTGCCAAATTTACAATTTTACTTACCTTTACACCTATACTTGGAGTGAGCTCATAACGAGTAACTGTTGGGCCTTTAGTAATATTTGTAACTTTTGCTTCTACACCGAAACTTGCAAGTGTTTTTTGTAATTTGACAGCTGTTGCATGTATAGCTTTTTTATCAAATGTAGCAGCCCCTTCTATCTTTTTAAGAAGTCTTATTGGAGGTATTTCATAATTATCTTCTACTAACTCTGTTGCAGTATGATCAAGAGTTAATACCTCTTTTACAGATTTATCATCTTTTTCCTCTTTTTGTTGTTTAAAGAATTCATCACGCTTTTGCTTACCTATCTCTTCTGCCTCACTTGGCTTCCCGCCAAGCTTATTAAAATCAAATTCTACTTGTTCTGTTTTATCAAATACCAAGTTTTTATCAGTATCTACTGCACCTTTTTCTTTCATTTTTTCTTCAAGTGCTGCTCTACGCCTTATCTCTCTTCTAGACATCCTTGTCTCTTTTTCATCTTTTATAACATCTTCTATTTCTTTTTCTGAGACTTCGTCTTTTCTAAATAATATATTGTAAGCTTTTATTATAACATTAATAATTCCAACAAACAAATTATATATAGCATAGAAGAATTGTCTAAAAGATATATTAAACACACACAAAACACTTACAAAAGTTATAAAACATATCAAAATCCTTGCTAGCGTAACTCCTAAAAGACTCATTAGACTAGCAGAGATCATGCCACCAATAAGCCCACAAAATTCTCGTTGCTTTACAGTTGCAAGATAGCAATCATCTATTAAAAACTGAACAAAGCTATTAAATATTCCATTATAATTTTTTAATGTAAAAACTCCAATAGTAGATGATATCATAATCATGGTAAATAAAGCTTTGTAAAATTGCTTTGATACTTTAACTCTTCTTTTTGTTATAACAAGATATATCCCAATAACTATTAAAGATACTGGAATAACATACATACCATAGCCAAAAAGCCCGTTTAAAGCTGCCTTTATTGATTTTAGCATATCTCCTAAATCAGAACTTAAAAGAAGAATAAATACAACAATTCCTAGTGCCACAAATGTGCCCCCTAGGAAATCTTGTAAAATACTCTTTTTTGAATTGTTTCTTGCTTTTTTTGTGACTGTCTTTTTTGATGAAGTAGCTTTTCTTTTTCTACCCATAATATACACCAACCCCTATTTTAGTGTTTATTTTAATTCTTTTCTATTATTATGAACTAGCTGTAAAGTTTCTTTTAATACATCTTCAACTTTACCTAAAACTGAATCTGCATATTCACGAGTTCCAGCACTTATCTCTTGTGAAAGCTTATTTGCATTTTCTAAAATCTCATCTTTTTGGTCAAGTGCTTGCTTTGTTATTACATGTTCATCAACCATAGCAATAATTTTATTTTCTGCCTCTTTCATAAGATTGTCCGCTTGTGCCTCTGCATCTGCCATTATTCTTTGTCTTTCTTCTTTTACCCATTTTGCTTGTTTTAATTCATCTGGTAATTTAAGTCTAATTTCTTCTAAAACTTCTCTAAACTCTTCTGCATCAATCATAACTTTTGAAGAAAAAGGTACTTTAGACCCAGCTTCTAAAAGTTCTTCTAGTCTTTCAAGTGATGTAAAAATTTCCATCTTAATCCCTCCACTTGTACAATTTTATAACAACTGTACCATATTGTCTTGTATCAAAACATTCTAAATTTTCAAATTCATCTAAAATGTTACTATTTTTCATCTGTATCTTTTTTAAAAAAGCTTTATCTGTTTCGTACACAATTATACCATCTTTTTTTAAGACTTTATTTTTACTATTTGATATAAAATTTAAAGTATCAATTCCTAGATTGCTATCATATGGTGGATCTAAAAAAATTATATCAAAAGTATAGTCTTCATTTACAATTTGGTTTAAACATTTAGTATAATCTTTTTTTGTTATTTTAACACAATTTTCTAGATTAGTCAACTTAATGTTGTTAAGTATTGTCGAAATACATACATTTTGATGGTCATTTAACCATGCAAATTTTGCTCCCCTACTTAAAGACTCTATGGCTAGATTACCAGTACCTGAAAATAAATCCAGTACATAAGAGTCATAAACTTTGCTAGTAAGTATACTAAACAAGGCTTCTTTAACTCTATCAAGAGTGGGTCTTGTTTTTTCAGTTTTTGGTCCCTCTATTCTTTTTGCTTTTAAATTACCTGCTATTATTCTCATAAATTAAACATTTTCTCCTACTACATTTAAAACATGCGGTCTTTGCTTCATTGCATCTCCTATTTTCTTATCAACATCTTGTATTATTATTCCATCACTTATATATGAAAAGGCATTTTCAAATTTTTCCTTATCATTATAATATACTTTTAATATAGTGTCACCTATATTTACCATATCTCCTACCTTTTTATCAAAATAAAAACCAACAGAATAATCAATATCGTCTTCTTTTGTAGTCCTTCCACCACCAAGAATTACAAGTGCTTCTCCAATTTTTTTGCTATTAATATCTGTAATACATCCATTTCTTTCAGCTTTTATTTCTTTTAGATAGCTTACTTTATCTTTTAATACCGGATATTTAATTTCATAATCTTGTATGCCAAATTTTATTTTTTTAAACTTACCACCTTGTGCTTCAACAAGCTCCACAAATTTTTGGTATGCTTTTTTGGATACTATAGCTTTTTTGATACGCTCTTTACAATCATTAATATCTAATGTTTTATCAGCCATTTTTAACATCCATGTAGCAACTGACATAACAACTTCTTTTAGGTCTGAATTTATATTAGAATTAAATTCAATCTCAGATTGATTTAAAAATTCAACAACTTCTTTAATTTCTAGTGCATTTCCAACAGCTCTTCCAAGAGGCTCATTCATTGAAGTAATCACAGCACAAGTTTGTAGTGAAGCAAGTCTTCCAATTTCTACCATAGTCTTAGCAAGCAGGTTTGCTTCTTCTTCTGTTTTAGCAAAAGCACCATTTCCTACTGTAACATCAAGAACTAATCTATCTGCTCCACACGCAATTTTTTTGCTCATTATTGATGCTGCTATAAGATCTATTGATTCAACGGTTGCAGTAGTATCACGCAAAGCATAAATTTTTTTATCAGCAATTGCAATATCTTTTGACTGACTAATTAAACATATACCTATTTTTTCAACTTGCCTTTTTGCCTCTTCAACCGATAAATTTACATTATATCCATCTATTGACTCTATTTTATCAGCTGTTCCTCCTGTAAATCCAAGTCCTCTCCCTGACATCTTAAAACAATCAATTCCAAGAGCAGCAACAATTGGTAAAACTATTAAGGTAACTTTATCTCCTACTCCGCCTGTTGAATGTTTATCTATTATATAGCCCTTTTTTCTTTTTAAATCAGAAAGATCTAGCTTTTTACTAGAATTTGCCATTGCAAATGTCAAGTTAAGTAATTCTTCTTTTGTAAGTCCATTTAAATAAATTGCCATAATTAGAGCTGCTGCTTGATAGTCTTTGATGTTATCTTTGCTATATTCATTTACAAAATATTCTATCTCTAACTTACTAAGTTCTTTTCTATCACGTTTTTTTTCTATTATATCATACATTCTCATATTATTCACTCCATACTCCGTAATTTGAAATATCTACTATATCATTTTGTTTTATTTCCGAATAATTTAAACACTTATTGTAAAGGCGAATAGCATAATAATTCTTATCACCCTTTAAAAACACTTTTTCAAAAGATTGTGACTCTACTAAAAAAGTTGCTTGACCGCATAAATTTCCGTTTATATATAACGTTCCTTTTTTGGTAATACTATCATATGTAAATGTCAGTTTATCAATTTTACCTTTACGCAAATTAAAATTAGTTTCTATCTTATTTTGATTATCTAAAGCCATTTGTGCTATTAATTTTTTATCTTCCATATTATGATAAATATAAAAAGAATCTGAATATACAAAATTATATTTATCTTCTACTTTAGTGTCTATTTCACTATAAATAACTTCCAAACTAAAAGAAGTATTATTAATTTTTGCATTTATTTCTTTGTCATTTATAGTAGAATTTTCATCTGCTTTTACATTTACTATAAGATTATTTAAATTACAATATGAAAGTGGCACATTTACTTTTTGTTGATACTCTTTTGTGCCTCCGACATAGACTAGGTCGCCCTTATAAATTTTTATATTATCTAAATCTTCATCTGATATAGTAGTTATTATATCTTTTATAGTTTTTCCTTCAATTTTTTGACCATTATAATAAATTCCACTTCTATCTGCAAATAATTCTTCTTGGTTATATCTAACACCACTTATAACTTCTTGATTTTCTATATAATCATATAACTCTTCTCTGTAATTTTTGATATTTGAATTGAATTTCATATCTTCTGCTCTTCCAAAATAATTTTTATTTATAACAATTCCTATTCCAACAGATGCAAGAATTATAACAATAATGACAGTAAATACTAATGTTACAAGAGCTATTCCTTTTTTTTTGCTTTTAAAACTCATATATACACCTCAAATTTTTATATAGTTATTTTATATCAAAAATCATTATTTATCAATAGCATTTTTAATTTAAATTATTTTTTAAAATAGTTATTTATTGAATATATTTAATACTTTTAAAATATAATTTTTTGAGGTGTAATTATGTGTATTTTTTGTGGATACGAAATTTCAAAAGATGACAGTAATGATTATACAACTAGCTTAATTAAAGAAAATTTAAAAAAGTATAATCTAACTATTTCAAAGACTGCCAAAGAAAATGACTTTACATTTTTTAACTCAGACAAAAAAGAAAATATAAATCAACCAATGAAATTAACCTACAATGATAATGTATATATTATAAATTATTCAGGCACGTTATATAACAAAGATGAAATCATAGATATAATCAAAAAAAATGGTTATACCACTAAAACCAATACAGATGACGAACTAATTTTGCTCTTATACATTTGTTACAAGGAAAAATTACTTAACTTTATAAATGGTTCTTTTTCTTTTTCAATTTTTAACAAAAAAGAAAACTCAATATTTTTAGCACGTGATCATTTAGGAATGAGTCCTTTATTTTATACAGAAACTAAAAATGGTTTCCCTTTTATCTTTGCTTCATCTCTAAAACCAATTTTAGCAAATCCAAAAATTGAAAAACTCCTTGATAAAGATGGAATAAAAGAATTGTTTGCACTTGGTCCTGCTCATACTCCTGGCAAAACATATTTTAAGGATATATTAGAAATAGAGCCTGGTCACTATGCAATTTATAAAAAAAATAAACTAGAAATTCACAAATATTGGGATCTTATATCTTACAAAATAACTGATGATGAGAAAACTATGATAAAAAAAATTCATGACATGTTAGTATTATCAACTAAGCAAAATATCAAAACAGATAAAAAAATATGTACAATGTTATCTGGAGGAATTGATTCTAGTATACTCTCTAAAATAGTTAATGATAATGTTAAAAATTTAAAGACATTTTCTGTAGATTTTGAAGGAAATGATAAAAATTTTATAGCTAACTCATACCAATTAAGCAGAGATAATAAATATATAGATATAATGAAGAATTACTTAAAAACTAATCATACCTCTATTTTACTAAACAATACATATCTTTTTGATCTTTTACATGATGTAACAATTGCTCGTGATATGCCTGGAATGGCAGATATTGATTGTTCTATGTATGCATTTTGTTTAAGTATTTCTCAAAATGGATATGAAGTTTGTATATCAGGTGAATGTTCAGATGAAATATTTGGAGGGTATCCGTGGTATTACAGGCAAAATTTAAAGAAAGCTTTTTTTGAAAATAAATTTCCATGGGCAGTTTCTAACGATTTAAGGGCAAACATAGTAAATAGTGATATTTTAAGTGAAGATGAAATAAATCAATACATTAAAGATTCAATTAATAAAAATTTAAAAAATGTTGAATTAAATAGTAATGATGAAGATGAAAATTATTTTAGAAAAGTTAATTATTTAACAATAAAGTATTTTATGAATACATTAATTGAACGTACTAATAGAGCTTCAAATTTAGCAGGACTTGATGTAAGAATTCCATATGCAAATTATAAATTTTTTGAGTATATATATAATATTTCAGCTTATCTTAAACTAGGAAAATCTTATGATGAAAAACTAGTAACAGAAAAATATCTACTAAGAGAAGCTTTTAGAGGTGAAATTCCAGACGAAATTTTATTTAGAAAAAAATCACCATTTCCTAAAACTTATGATAGGGAATATTTAAACCTTGTAGAAAACAAAATGTTAGAAATACTAAATAATCCTTTATCTAAGATAAACAGTATAATTAATAAAGAATATGTATTAAATATGATAAAGATGCATGGAGAAAACATGACTCAAAACTTATTTGGACAGCTTATGACATATCCTCAAACACTAGCATATTTGATTCAAATAGAAATCTGGCTAAACGAATATGATGTTAAAATTTTAATTTAAATTTTATTTGAATTATTTTCCAGTTTATTTTTTAATAAAAATCAAAGAATATATAATGTATTAAATATTTTCGGAGGTTTTTATGAAAAAAAATAATAATACATACGATAAAATAGTTTTAGCTATTGTTATAATTATTATTGTAGCTGTTGTTTTATATGTTATTTATACTGTAATAACTTATAATAATAATTTATTAAATAATAAAAATAATGAAGATATAAATTTATATAGTGATGGTGATAATACTTCTACAAAACCTGATTTATACACAACTTCGACCGTTGAAGAAGAAATTGCTGCCTATACTACAACAATATATGATAGAGATGAAAACAGAGTACACAACATAACTCTTGCTAATTCAAAACTAAATGAACATATAATAAAAGCAGGTGAAGAATTTTCGTTTAATAATACAATAGGACCCATGGGAGGAGATATGGGCTATAAACAAGCCCTTGGATTTGACTCAAATGGAAATAAAATAAAAATATATGGTGGAGGTCTTTGTCAAATAAGTAGTACACTTTATAATGCCGCATTGATTGCAAATTTAGAAATAACAGAACGTCATCCACACAGTGCAAGAGTATATTATGTTCCAAAGGATAAGGATGCAACAATATATTACGGTTCACTTGATTTAAAGTTTATAAATAACACAGATAGCGATATAAAAATACTTGCTACAAATGATAATGTAAATGTAACAATAAAACTTATACATCTAAAAAAAGTTACAACAAAAGCAGACTAAAGGCAACCTAAAAATAGGTTGCCTTTTAATCTAATTTTCTTTTATTACCCTTAAAGCATTTAATTGCGAATTTTCTATTTGTTCATTACTGCAAACAATAGTAACTAGGTCACCTACTTTTACAGTATCTATCTTTTCAAAAATATTTGAAGAATATAAAGCAGTATTTTTATCAATTTTTATTTTTATATATCCAACAGATCCCGCCTCATATGTTCCTTTAGTCGAATTTACAATAAATTCATTTTTTGAATCAATTCTAATTATTCTTCCATATATATGATGCATTCCTTCAAAAGAGTGTCTTATATTGTATGCGTGTGTAAAATATACAATAAGTGATATAAGTATTACACCAACAATTGCAATTGAAATAATAAATCCTACTTTACTTCTTCTTGAAATTTTAATTAAAATTTTTGGCAACGCTATTATTAAAATTATAGACGCTATTACTATAAAGAATTCTAAACTTAAATACTTTTCCATATTTCCTCCTAAAAATTATATATTTTTCATTGATAGACTTACTTTCTTTTTTTCTAAATCTATTTTTATTACCTTTACTTTTACTATATCTCCTACCGACACCTCATCTAACGGATTTTTAACAAATTTATCAGACATCTCAGAAATATGTACAAGCCCATCTGATTTTATACCTATATCAACAAATGCACCAAAATCTGTCACATTTCTTACAGTTCCATCTAGTATATCGCCTACTTTTAAATCCTCTATTTTTACTACATCCGATTTTAGTATTATTTTAGGCATCTCTTCTCTTGCATCTCTACCAGGCTTTTTTAGTTCTTTGATTATATCACTTAAAGTTAAATTTCCAACATTTAATTTAACTGCCGTTTTTTCTACATCTATATTTTCAAGCTTATCTTTTAGCTTTTCTAAATTAACATTTTTAATATCAATATCTAAACTCTGTATTAATTTTTCTGCTATATTATATGACTCTGGATGTACCATAGTATTATCTAAAAAATTTTTAGATTCAGGAACTTTTATAAAACCAGCACATTGCATAAAAGCTGATTTGCCTAATTTGTCAACTTTTAATAACTCAGCCCTTTTATAAAATTTACCATTTGTCTCTCTATATTTTACAATATTTGATGCAATAGTTTTATTAATTCCAGATACATATGAAAGAAGTGAAGGTGTTGCAGTATTTATATCAACTCCAACAGTATTTACAGCGTTCTCTACCACACCTGTTAAAGCTCCACTAAGTCTTTTTTGATTTACATCATGCTGATATTGTCCAACACCAATAGATTTTGGATCTATTTTTACAAGCTCCGCTAAAGGATCCTCCAATCTTCTTGCAATAGAAATAGCACCCCTTATAGATACATTAATATCTGGGTATTCCTTTGTAGCAAGCTCTGATGCAGAGTATACAGATGCTCCAGCTTCGCTTACAATTGTATAATACACCTTATGTTTTTGTTCTTTTATTAGCTCTGCCACAAATTTTTCTGATTCTCTTGATGCTGTACCATTACCAATTGCAATCATTTCTATGTTATATTTTTCTATAAGATTTGTGAGTTCCTTTTTTGAATTTTTAATATCGTTTTGAGGTTCTGTTGGGTACACAGTTGTATAATCTAAGAGTTTTCCAGTTTCATCTATTACAGCTATTTTGCATCCTGTTCTATATGCAGGATCAAAGCCCATAACCACCTTTCCTTTCAGTGGTGGCTGTAAAAGTAAATTTTTTAAGTTGACTCCAAAAACAAGTATTGCTTTTTCTGATGCCTCTTCAAACTTATCAGACATTATTTCTCTTTCAATTGAAGGCTTTATATATTTTTTATATGCTTCATCAATTGCCATATTTAATTCATCTATAAATAAGGTATTACTCATTATTATTTTGGATACTAAGTATTTTATTATTTTCTCTTCATCTACTTCAAATTTTACTTTTAAAGCCTTACTTTTTTCACCTCTAAATATAGCAAGAACTCTGTGGGGTGCTATTTTTTGTATACTTTCAGAAAAATTATAATACATATCATATACTGTTTTTTCATCTTTATTTACTGCACATGTAACTATCTTTCCTGTTTGATATGAGATTTTTCTTATTTGTTTTCTATAAATGTCATTATCGGCTATAATCTCTACTATTATATCCATAGCTCCTGATATAGCTTCTTCATAGCTTGATACACCATTTTCACAATTAATATACTTAGATACTACATCACTTTTTTTGCCTTCTTTTAGTGTTTGCTTAATAATTAACATTGCAAGTGGTTCTAGCCCTTTTTCTTTTGCTATACTTGCCTTGGTTCTTTTTTTAGGTCTAAATGGTCTATATATATCTTCAAGTTCTGTTAATATGACTGCATTTTCTATTTTAGCTTTTATTTCATTAGTCAAATTTCCACTTTCATCAATTAAACGTATTATCTCTTCTTTTCTTTTTTCTAAGTTCCTTAAATATATTAATCTATCACTAAATTTTCTTAAAGTTTCATCTGATAAATTACCTGTTACTTCTTTTCTGTATCTAGCAATAAAAGGGATGGTATTTCCCTCATCTATTAGCTTAATAGTAGAACTAACTTGTCCCTTACTAATTTGTAATTCATCACTTAATCTTTCTATTATTAATTCCATTTTTAAAGTCTCCTCTATAAGGTAAATTATATTATAAAAAAAATAAAAAAACAATAAGGTGATACAAAATTTGTATCACCTAAAAAACTTAATTTCTTATATTGACAGTTACAGTATTTGACTTAATATTTATTTCTACTTTTTGCATTTTATAATACCCCTCTTCTAATATCACTTGATAAAATATTTTCTTTATTTCTTCTTCCTCATACTTAGCATCCATTTCAAACTCGGTCTTCCAAGTTCCATCGCTTTCCTTAATGAATGTAAGAATTTTGGCCTCGCTTTCCCAATATATATCAAGCTTATCAATGCCCAAAAACTGAGCAAAAGGTATTCTCATGTTATAACCAGGTCTCTCAATTAATGCTACCATAATGACTATCCCAGAACTTATCTTAAATAAAATGAATTCGCCATCTTTTGGTTTATCAATCTTTGTCATTACATCTGCAACATTTGACCAGATCTCTGATGTTAATACTGCCTCCTTTTTATTAATATAGTATCTATCTCCATCATATTCATAGTTTGCCACTTCCCGATCAGTGCTGGAAATAGATATAAACTTCGGTATACTACTATTCATGTTTTTTCCTCCTGCTAATTCTAGCAAAAAATATTTTTAAACTTACTATTTAATTATACCATTTTTTGCTAAAAATGTCAATTTGAATGTTTATATGTGCTTTATATTTCACATAATAATATATGGTGATGACTTTTATGAAACATACTGTTTTAATAACAGGTAGCGGCAGTGGACTTGGAAAAATGGCAGCAATCTCACTTGCAAGAAGAGGTCACAAAGTATATGCTACAACGCTATATAATAGTCAAGCTGATGAATTAAATAAAATAGCTAAAAGCGAAGAAATAAATCTAATATCTTTTAAGCTTGATATAAGAAACATTGATGATAGAAAAAAACTATATAATATAGACTTTGATACTTTAATAAACAATGCTGCAATTGGCGATTCCGGCTCTCTTATAGAAATAAAAGTATCAAGAATAAAAAATGTATTTGAGACGAATGTATTTTCAAATATTGAGATAACTCAAATAGCAATAGAAAAATTTATAAAGAAAGGATATGGAAAAGTAATATTTATTTCATCACTTGCTGGAAGAGTTGCAATCGGTTTTTTAGGCCCATATTGCATGAGTAAATTTTCTATAATTGCTATTGCTCAATGCCTAAGACAGGAACTAAAAAAAATAGAATATGCAAATATAAAAATAAAACTAATAGAACCTGGTGCATATGATACCTCATTTAACAAACTAAATTATGAAAAAAAATATGTATGGATGCAAAAAAAATCTTATTTTAGATTTAGGCTGTCAAGTCTAAAATTAACAGAGGAAAAGACTTGGAATTTTATTCAGTCAAAAAATTTCAAGTCTATTATATCAAAATATATTAAAGCTGTTGAAAGTGAGAATTCTAGATTTAGATACTCAAGCCCATTTATTCAAGATATTATTACTAAAATTAGAATGCTGTTTTCTTAGTATGTATACATGAAAGTAAAAACTTTCATGTATTTTTTAATTAATCCCACATTTTACAAGAATTAACTTCTTTTACCATAGGCATCATTGTAGTCATTTCCATATCATATTTACATTCACATTTTGCATTAATAGGTTTACTCATTTCTTTATAACACTTTTTTGGTGCACATGAGTTACACATATTACTATGACTACATCCTGACATACAGCCACCTCTAATGTCTTCCAAAGCTTTATTCCTCCTTAAAGCGTTTTTTAACGCTAATATATTATATGAAAAAAATAAAACATAGTTAAAAAAAGACATTAGAAATTTATTCTAATGTCTTTTGAAGTGCCTCTTTCTTTACAGGATTTTTATAAGTTTTTATTGTTACTACAAGTTCCATAATAGCACAATATTTATCAACAATTCCGATAAAATATGTCATAGCATACCTTGGTGGAATTATTGTAATAGGCCACATATGTTTTTTTATCATTTCTTTTTCTTTTTTTGAAAGCTTAAAACTTTCTTCTGCATTTTTTAGAGCTACTTTTCCATGGTTTATCGCATGACTTTTTCTTAATGAAAAAATATTTGGATTTTCCTTGTGCCAATCATATAAAAAGAAATCATGTAACATACCTGCTCTTGCAATAGATATATAATCCCAATTAAATCTTTTTGCGATTAAATATCCAATATATGAAACATTTATGGAGTGGTCATACCTTGAAATATCACCATGTTGACTAAAATTTTTTAACTGTTTTATCTTTTCATTTTCCAAAATCTCATCAACAATTTCTCTATACATTTCATCTGCTAAAGCTCTTGATGTGTACTCATAAAACATTTTTATCCTCCTTTCTAAATTATTAGAAAACATAAATTTAAACTAACATATTAATTATATAATTAATTTAAAAAATGTCAATACTTTAAAAATTTTATGGTATTAAAAATACTCATCTAAAAGATGAGTATAGAAGTTATTTTAGTCTCTTCCTGTAATTTCTGTGATATTTAGATCTCCTGCATTTTGATATGATGCACAAGCAGTCTTATCACGAGGCAAAGAGTCCTCATCTAATTTAGATGAACAAGGACAAACTTGAATTTTTTCAAGTCTACAAGTACAATCTTGTATACAATTATGAACACACTCACCTACATTACATTTTATCTTTTGATTACTATAATTATTATCTTTTGACATAAAATTCGCCTCCACATTTAGTATTTGCGTTTTTTTAAATTTTATTCTTCTATTCTATCTCTTATACTTCTATGATAAGATATAGTAAATCTATGTATTTCATCTTGTAAAAATGTTATAAAATTAAATATATTCTTATGTTGTTTTATGTCTATTTCTTCACCATCAAGTCTCATAAGGGCACGTGTTCTATGATTAGAATCTTTTACCATTCCATACACTAATACATCTTCTTCTAGTTCATCTAGCACTTTTTTTACTGCTTGAAGCTGAG
>CAKPJL010000028.1 GCA_934162655.1 uncultured Clostridia bacterium
CTTCAACACTTGTCATGAAAGCGTCTAAAGCAGTTTCAGCTGCTTTTTTTGTTAATTTGCTTTCTTCAGCAATTTTAGCTATTAATTCAGCTTTATTCATTTAAAATCCCTCCTAGTGTAACAGTATCACTGTTTACACGTTTAATATACTACAAAGGAATATGCTTGTCAACAGTTTTTGTCGTTTTTTTATATTTTTTTGAGTTTTTTTGCGATTTTAGCAAACCTGTCACCTGCTGGCAACTGCATAATCTCCTCTTCTTTTAGTACGCCAAATAAAAACAATTCCAAAACATATATTATAACCGCACTTAAAATAGCAATTATATATGCAATTTTATTTGAAATTCCAAGTACAATAATTCCCTTTTCTATAAGTTTAGATATAACAATCATAAGTGCAGAGATTATAAATGGTTTAAAGAATAATTCTTTAAAATTAACCTTTTGCTTCATGGTCTTAAAAAGTATAGTAAATACGAGTATAAATGCTATAAAATTAAACAATACAGTAGAAATAGCAGGTACAATTTCACCATATTTAGGTATAAATATAACATTTGATATGTATTTAATTATAGCACCAATAAGCAAACAAATTCCAGGAATATGTAATTTACCAAGTCCTTGTACAGCTCCATAAGATGTCTGGGCAAGTATTGCAAATACAAGCATTGAAGCCTGGATTGTAAGTAAATATGCCCCTTCTTGTGCGTTTGGAAAAATTAGTTCAAATATTTCTCTTGCAAAAAGTGAAAGTCCTAACATGCATGGAAATGCTATAAGTGATGAAACCTTTAAAGAAAAATTAATCTTATTTATTGCTTCATCTTTTCTTCCTTTTTTTATAGCACCAGATATAAATGGAACTAGTGCTATTGAAAACGCAACATTTATAGATAATGGTACTGTTACTAATACATCTACTTTTCCTGTATATATTCCAAATTTTTGATTTGCCTCTAATAAATCATATCCAAACTTTTGCAAGCCATCAATTACTGTAACTGTATCAATTAAATTTGCAAGTGAAGATATTATACTTCCAAAAGCTATTGGAATAACACAAAGTATTAATGTTTTTATTACTTTTTTTGTAGGCTCTATTGCAAATCTATCAGATTTTTTTATCTCTTCCCATATGTCTTTTTTATTTCTTAAATAATACATATACAAATATACAAAAGTTGTAGATGCAGCAACAGTTGTTGCAAGAGTAGAACCGGCTGCCATAATTTCTGGAGTTGAACCAAATAACATAACTACAAATATAACAGAACATACACTATTTACAACTTGTTCTATAATCTGTGCCTTACTATATTCAACCATATTTTGCATTCCTATAAAGTATCCTCTAAGCACAGCAGAAAGTGCAACAAATATAATTGCTGGTGAAAGTGCCATAAGGGTATATTTTACTCCCGGATTACTAAGCAGCTTTTGTGATATAAAGCCAGATCCAAAAAATAGACCTAGTGCAAAAACAACCGCTGAAAATGAAAACAGCCCAAGTGCCACCCTAAATATTTTATGTGCTCCTCTTCTATCTCCTATTGCTATTTTTTCAGAAACTAGTTTAGATATGGTATTTGGTATTCCCATAGTTGCTACTGCAAGTATTAAAGTATATACTGTATATCCTGAACCATAATAGCTATTTCCAACATCTCCAAATTCCTTAAAATTAGTAAGAATTATTCTATAAACAAATCCTAATACTTTTATTATAATTTGTGACAACATCACAAACAAAATTCCTTTTAAAAATGTCTGTTTTTTTACCGCCAAGTTTTAGACCTCCTACTTTATATTTATTTATTATATTTTAAGTTATACCATATACCCATAATTTTTTCAACAATTTTGCATGCTTGATTTTTATTTTAAAAAATAGTATAATTTATCTATGAAAACTTTAATTGTTAAAAATACTTCAAAAAATGAAAAGCTATCAAATTATATTAAAAATAATTTTCCAAATGTATCTTACGCTGCTATACATAAAGCATTAAGAAAAAAAGATATAAAGATAAATGGTAAAAGAATAAATAGGGACACTTTTATAAATAATAATGATATAATTGAAATTTATATAACTGATAATATTTTATACAATGTTCCAAATAACATAAAAAAAGTGTACGAAGATGATAATATTGTTATTTTCTTTAAGCCACAAGGCCTTTTAACAAATAACGAGGTAGATAATGAACCAAGTCTTGAAAGTATAGTTAGATTGGAATATAAAGATCTAATTCTTTGTCATAGACTTGATAGAAACACTGCTGGTTTAGTCATTTTTGCAAAAAATGATGTTACAGCAAAAAATATGTTTGATGCTTTCAAAAATGGGTATATAATTAAAGATTATCTAGCATTTGTTGCAGGATCTACTTTTAATAAAAAAAGTGAAAAATTAGAACAATATATAATAAAAGATGCTAACACTCAAACTTCTAAAATTGTTACTAAAAAAACTAAAGATTCAAAAAAAATTATAACAGAATATAGAGTTATTAAAAAATATGAAGATTTAGACTACGCAATATTAAATGTTAGAATTCATACAGGAAAAACCCATCAAATAAGAGCTGCCATGTCTTATATTTCTCATCCTATAATAGGTGATTCTAAATATGGTAAAAACGAAATAAACAAAAAATTCAAAGTCTTTAGGCAGTTACTATTTGCATATAAATATAGTTTTGATTTTCCTAGTAATTACGGCAAGATTAACTACTTAAATAATATTATAATAAAACTAGATGAAAAAACTATTTATGATTGTATTGGAAGTGATATTATTGGAAAATGATGAAAACTATTTAGTCTTTGAACCAAAAAAAGAGAGTAAAAAAGACAAGATAACAAACGAAATACAAAAAAGTAAAAACGATAAAAAAATATCATTTACAGAGATGATTTACATCTTTACACTTTGTTCTATACTAGGATACCTAATAGAAGTTGGATATGTTTTTTTGGCTGTTGGGAGAGTTGTTAGTAGAGGAATGTTATATGGTCCATACTGTCCTATATATGGATTTGGAGGAATTATACTATATCTTTTATTTTACAATTTAAAAAGGGATAAAAAGTATATTCCATATGCTTTCTTTACCGCATCTATTGTACTTGGTGCTTTTGAACTTATATGTGGTCTGATATTTAAATATGTTTTCGGTATTGAAATGTGGAACTATTCTGGTAAATTCTTAAATATTTTAAATTATACTACTGTTCCTATTTTAATTGGTTGGGGAATTCTAGGAACACTTTATGTTTTCTTTATACACCCTGTACTGTTAAAAATTATAGGAATTATACCGAAGAATTTTTCAAAAAGGCTTTCACATATAATACTTTTAGTTTTCTTATCTGACTTTGTATTTTCAATATTTAAAATATTATACAATCCAGATATATTATATAAATTGGTAAACCCATAAAGGAGGATTTAAAATGATAAAAATAGCTTTTTTTGACACAAAGGAATACGACAAAGAGATGTTTGACAAGTATAATAAAGATTATAACTATGAAATAACTTATTTTAAAACAAAATTAAATGAAGAAACTGCAATTCTTGCAAAGGGATTTGATGTCGTTTGTATATTCGTAAATGATACTGCAAACGAAGATGTATTAATTAAATTAAAAGAGTTTGGAGTAAAACTAATAGCTTTGCGTTGTGCTGGTTTTAATAATGTTGAAATATCTAAGCTTCCTCAAGGACTTAGTGTTGTAAGGGTCCCTGCATATTCTCCATATGCAGTAGCAGAACACACAGTAGGACTTTTGCTTGCACTTGACAGAAAAGTATACAAATCTTATCAAAGAACTAAAAAATATAATTTTTCTCTTGATGGACTTCTTGGATTTGATATACACGGAAAAACAGTTGGTGTGATTGGCACTGGGAAAATAGGAAAAATATTTATAAAAATTATGAAAGGATTTGGAGCAAATATCTTAGCCTATGATATTTATAAAGATGAACAAGCTGCAAAAGAACTAGGATACACTTACACCACACTTGATGAAATATATAAAAATGCAGATATTATATCTCTACACTGTCCTCTTACAGACAAAAATCATAATATGATAAATGAAGAAACTATGCTAAAAATGAAAAGTGGAGTAATTTTACTAAATACTAGCAGAGGAAAGTTAATTAACGCCAAAGATTTAGTAAAATGCCTTGAAATGGGACATATTGGTGGTGTAGGTCTTGATGTTTTTGAAGATGAAGAAGATTACTTCCTAAATGATATGTCTAATTCTTATATAAGAGATGCCGAACTTTCTATTCTACTTTCAATGCCAAATGTAGTAATTACTGCTCATCAAGCTTTCTTTACAAAAGAAGCACTAGAAAAGATAGTTAGCACTACATTTTCTAATATAGAAGAATTTATATCTACTGGCAAATGTCAAAATATTGTAAGTAACTCTTAGCAGAAATTTATATTTCTGCTATTTTTTTGTATTTTTTTTACTATTTATCATATGATTTATTAGGTGATAATATATGTTAAAATGTGCAATTGTAGGTGCTACTGGACTAGTAGGTGCTACATTTTTAAAGGTACTTGAAGAAAGAGGTTTAGATAATATATCATATACATTATTTGCTTCAAAAAAGTCTGCTAATAAAAAAATCATTTTCTTTGGAAAAGAATATGAAGTGCAAGAATTAACAAAACATTCTTTTAAAGATGAAAAATTTGATTTTGCCCTTTTTTCTGCTGGCAGCAGTGTCAGTTTAGAATATTCAAAAATTGCAAGTAGTCAAGGTACAATAGTAATAGATAATAGTTCTGCTTTTAGAATGGACCCAAATGTTCCACTTGTAGTTCCAGAAGTAAATAAAGACAAATTACAAAACAATAAAAATATAATTGCAAATCCAAACTGTTCTACAATTGAGGCGGTTTGTGCATTAAAACCACTTTACGATAAATATGGAATTAAAAGGATAGTATACTCTACATATCAAGCTGTTTCTGGTGCAGGACAAAAAGGTATTGAAGATTTTTATAATACTTCAAAAGGTATGGAAGCAAAAAAATTCCCATACAAAATATATAATAACTGTATACCACAAATAGATGTATTCCTAGAAAATGGCTATACAAAAGAAGAAATTAAAATGATTGAAGAGACAAAAAAAATACTAAATGATTATGAACTAGATATAACTGCTACTTGTGTAAGAGTACCTGTAATAAATTCACATAGTGAATCAATAAACATAGAACTAAAAAATGATTTCAAAATTGAGGATATTTATAAATTATACAAAACCACAAAGGGTATTAAAATACTTGATGATATAAATAATAATGTATACCCAATTAATGAAATAGCAAACGGTACTGATGATGTATATATAGGTAGAATAAGAAGAGATTTTTCAAACAAAAACTGTCTAAATATTTGGGTAGTAGCAGATAATATAAGAAAAGGTGCTGCAAGTAACGCAATAGATATATTAGAAGAGTTATTAAAAGAAAAAAATTAACAGGTTAGAATTAATCTAACCTGTATTTTTATTATAATAAATCAAACAAATCCATCTGTGCGGATCTTGGAAGTCCTGCAAGACAACCTGCTTTTTCAAGAGTTTCTAATGCTACTTTTCCGATTTTTGCACGAAGTGCAACATCTTCAATAGAAGAAAATTTTCCTTCTTGTCTTGCCTTTACAAATTTATTTGCATCTACTTCTCCAAAACCAGTAAGACTTGAAAGTGGTGGCCTTATTCCATCATCTTCTACAATAAACTTCTTTACATCAGATTTATATATATCTACTGGCAAAAAGTTTATACCTCTTTCATTCATTTCTAATACTAGCTCTAAAATAGGATACATTGCCTTATCTTTTTGTGCTGCTTTATTTCCCTGCTCATCTATTTCTTTCATTTTTGCAATTACTCTATCTTTTCCGTACAGCATCGAGTCACTATCAAATTCATCTGCTCTAATAGACATAAACGCAGCATAGTAAGCTTTAGGTTGGTGTACTTTAAACCAAGCAATTCTAAAAGCATTAGTAACGTAAGCAGCAGCATGAGCCTTAGGAAACATGTATTTAATTTTTTTACAAGATGCTATGTACCATTCAGGCACACCATTTTCTCTCATCATTTCTTCATACTCTGGAAATTTTGGATCTTTTAGAGCTTTACCTTTACGTACAGTTTCCATTATTTTGAATGCTTTACCAGGATCTAATCCTTTTTCTATTAAATAAATCATTATATCATCACGAGTACATATAGCTTCACTTAGTGTAACAGTCCCCTCTTCAATCAAAGTTTGTGCATTTCCAAGCCATACATCAGTTCCGTGAGATAATCCAGAAATTCTAATTAATTCCTCAAATGTTGTAGGATGCGTATCTATAAGCATACCACGAACAAATTTTGTTCCGAATTCAGGGATTCCATAACTTCCAACTTCTGAGTGTATTTGTTCAGGGCTAACCCCTAACGCCTTAGTTGATGAAAATATTGACATAGTGTCTTTATCATCTAGTGGTACTTTTGTTGGGTCTATTCCTGTTATATCATATAACATTCTAATCATTGTAGGATCATCATGTCCAAGTATATCTAGTTTTAATAAATTTTTATCAATTGAGTGATAATCAAAATGCGTTGTTTTTATTGATGAATAAGGATCATCAGCTGGATGTTGTACAGGACAAAATTCAAATATCTCTCTTCCCTTTGGTACAACAACTATACCTCCTGGATGCTGTCCACTAGTTCTTTTTATTCCGGTACATCCAACAGATATTCTAGATATTTCTGCCTCTCTTTTTTTAATTCCCCTATCTTCAAAATAGTTTTTTACAAAACCATATGCTGTCTTATCTGCTACGGTTCCAATAGTTCCTGCTTTATATGTGGTACCCCTACCAAATATTACTTCTGTATACTTATGTGCCTCTGCTTGATATTCACCTGAAAAGTTAAGGTCTATATCTGGTTCTTTATCACCATTAAATCCTAAGAAAGTTTCAAATGGTATATCCATTCCATCTTTATCAAGTTTATGACCACATTTTGGACAATCTTTATCTGGAAGATCAAATCCATTTTTAAATCCATAATCAGAAAAATCTGAGTATTTACAATTAGGACATCTATAATGTGCTTTTAAAGAATTTACTTCTGTGATACCAGTCATATATGCCGCAAGTGAAGAACCAACAGAACCACGAGAACCAACTATATATCCATGATCATTTGAATCCCATACCAGTCTTTGGGCTATTATATACATAACTGAATAGCCATTAGAAATAATAGAGGTCAATTCCTTTTCAAGTCTAGTTTCAACAATTTCTGGCAAAGGATCTCCATATAATTTATGAGCTTTTTCATATGCAATATTTCTTATATCATTTTCGCATCCTTCAATATGTGGAGGACATTTTTCATCTGAAATTGGACTAATTCTATCACACATATCTGCGACCTTATTTGTATTTGTAATTACAATCTCATATGCCTTGTCAGCTGGCAAGTAATCAAATTCTTTTAACATTTCATTTGTAGTTCTAAAATAAAGTGGTGCTTGAAGGTCAGCATCATCGTATCCTTGACCCGCTTGAAGTATTCTTCTATAAATTTCATCTTCAGCACGCATAAAGTGTACATCACATGTAGCCACTGTTAGTTTTCCTAGCTTATCACCTACTGCAATTATTTTTTTATTTATATCAATTAGCTCTTCATGTGTAAGCTTAATTATATTGTACTCTTTTTCTTTATCATCTACGCCTTTTACATAGTCTTTATTTTTTACTTTAGCCCCTCGCTCATAAAAAGCATTATTTCCAAGCGGTTGAATTTCTAAATAATCATAATATGACGCAATTTCTTCAATTTGTTCTTCACTCTTTTTGTGTAAAATTGCTTGATAAAGTTCTCCTTGTTCACATGCACTACCAAGTATTAATCCTTCTTTATATCTATTTAACATAGATTTAAATATTTTAGGTTTTTTCTTAAAATAATGCAGATGTGAATACGATATAAGCTTATATAAATTCTTAAGCCCTACATAATTTTTAGCAAGAATAATTATATGATAAGCTTTTTCAGCCATAACATGTTCTATATTTTTTTCACTATGTGCATAAGAATTTATATCAATTCCTCTTTTTTGTAAATCTTGCTGCATTCTTATAAACATTTTTGCAGTGGCACGAGTATCATTTATAGCACGGTGTGCCCCTTCAAGTGTTATTCCTAGATCCTCAACAATTGTTCCTAGTTTCTTGTTTGGCAAATAATAATAAATTTCTTTTGCAATCATTAGTGTATCAATAATTAAATTGTTAAACCTATCCTTATAGCCATATTTTTCAACAAAGAAGTTTAAAAAGTTTATATCAAAATCTGCATTATGTGCTACAAGTATAGAATCCCCAAAAAAATCTAATATTTTAGGTAATACTTCCTCTATTGTTGGTGCGTCTGCTACCATATCTTCTGTTATATGAGTAAGTTCTTGTACTTCTTTTGGAATATTTCTTTCGGGATTTATAAATGTAGTAAATTCATCTATAATTTCGCCATTTTTTACTTTACATATTGCAATTTCTGTTAGCATATCGTTTTTTCTTGGATCAAATCCTGTGGTTTCAGTATCAAATACACAGTATGTATCAGAAAATTTTGGATTAACGCATATATCATCAACTAAGTATCCTTCTATTCCATATATTACTTTTATTGGTGCATTATCTAAAATATCTTGAGTTGATACTCTTTGTTTTCCTGTTTTTTCTATTGCAAGTTTTTCATAGTTGTCACAAATAACATGATTTGCTTCTGGAAAAGACTGTGCAACACCGTGATCAGTTATTGCAACTGCTGTATGTCCCCATGATATAGCTTGTTTTATTAAGTCTTTTGCAGAAGTCACCCCATCCATTGCACTCATTTGAGTATGCATATGTAACTCTACCCTTTTTTCCTCTGCTTCATCTATCTTTTTTTTAGGTGCTTTTGATTCTATTATACTTGTAATCATGATAGTTAAATCATTTGAATATGTATCAAACTGAACTTTACCTTGAAGTTTTATATATGTACCATCTTTTATTCTGCCCTTTACTGAGTCGTATTTGTCTTTGTTTAAGAATGTTTTACAAGTTATAGTATCTGTATTATCTGTAACATTGAGTGTAACTAACATTTTACCAGATTTAGTTTCACGCACATCTGATGAAAAAATATATCCATCAATACATGCAAGTTCTATTTCTTCTTTAATATCACATACTTTTTTTACAACTTCTTGCGTTATATCACGCCCTAAAATAACAAAGTCAGGTTGTGGTTCTTTTAAATTTCTAATTCTTTTTTCTTCTTCTGACAAAATAGGCTTTTGATATTGAGGCTTTTTTTGTTCACTAATTACCTCTTGTTTTTTTAAAGTTTCACTATTATTTACATATTTTTTAACTAATTCATCTATCCTTACCATATTTAGATCCGATTTTTTTTCTTCATCTTTTGATATAGACTTATCATCAGCTAAAAAGACATCATATTTAGTTCCATATTTAAATTCTATTGATTTTTTAATATACTCATCAATTTGTTTTTGTTTTAAAAAGTCTGCAAATCTTGAATAAAATGTAATGTATATATTTTTAGATTCAATTGCTACATTACATATTCTAAAAGCCTCCAATGTATAAGCATACTTAAATGATACTTCATTTAAAATATCTTTTACTTTTTTTTCGTCTACTTCTATCTTTTCACCAATATATTTATACTCAATTTTAAAACTGTTGAGTTTATAAAGATTTTTTGCCTCATCTTCAAATTTTTCTATTTCAATTAAAGAAATGTTTTCAGAGCTTTCCACACAAATAATAGCTGTGTTTAATTTTTTTGAAAACTTAACTTCTCCTAAATTTGAATTTAATATCTTAGCATTTTGCAGTTCTACATTTTTAAAAACATCTTTTACTAATTTGCCCATTTTCTCTTTCCTCTTCTAGTACAACTTATACCATAATTTTACCTTTTTTTCAATATTTTAACAGTTATTTAATATTATTATCTAATTATTGATTTTTTTAAAATAATATTATATAATCTGTTTGGTTTTAAACTTATAAAAATTACAATTGTAATTTTTTAAAACTTCAAAATATTTTTAGGAGGATTTATTTATGAAACACATCAAAACAGTAGCAAAAGGAAAACTCAAAAAAAATTTAGCATCTGCCGGATGTGGAGCGTGTCAAACTTCATGCCAATCGGCATGTAAGACTTCTTGCACAATCGCCAACCAAAAATGCGAAAAATTAAAGTAGTTTATCTATCAAAACACTTCAAAATATAAATTTGGAGTGTTTTTTTATATTTTCTTAATTTAAGCACAAAATATTACTAATTAAGGAGGAAAAAATGGAAATAATACACATTATTTTAACTTCTATTGGATCAATAATAGTTCTATTTATTGCAACAAAAATAATGGGAAATAGAGAAATATCAGAACTTAATATGTTTGACTACATAAATGGGATAACTATTGGATCAATAGCAGCAGAAATGGCAATATCACTTGAAGATGATTTTGTAAAACCACTTGTTGCTATGCTTGTTTATGCAGTATTTATACTAATAGTTTCTATACTTACAAATAAATCAATTATATTTCATAGATTAATTAATGGTCGTGCTATGGTAATATATGATAATGGAATGTTTTTTAATAAAAATATGAGTAAATCAAAGATTAACATTGCTGAATTTCTAACAGAATGTCGCGATAAAGGTTACTTTAATATTGCAGACATTCAAACAGCAATAATAGAAGCAAGTGGTAAAATAACAATTCTTCCAAAATCTAACAAAAGAAATATTACCCCAGAGGACTTAAATTTACAAGTTGAAGAAGATAAAAAAGTATTTAATGTAGTAATTGATTCAAAAATAATGGAAGAAAATCTAAAGGCAACTGGACATAACAAAAAATGGTTGGAGTCTGAAATAAAAAAACAAAAAATAGATATAAAAAATATTTTACTTGCCACTTGTGACAATAAAAGCAATATAAGTATATATCAAAAAAATAGTGATAATTTTAAACACGATGCTTTTATTTAATTAAAGATAAATTTGACATAATTTTATCAATATGATATAATTACTTAAGTTTTAAACCAATATAATCTGCAATTGCAGATTTAATTTAATTAATGGAGGAAAATCAAATGTCAAATTCCAAATTTGTTAGAGTAATTGAGCATAGAGGATTTGTAGGTGGGTATAGAAACGAATATGCTGTTAGCACTAGCAGTGAATTAGGATATGCATCTAAAAATGGTAATGCAGAAATAGATGCCGATACACGTGCTTTTTTTGAATATTCACTAATACCTGCATCTGAAAGTGGTGATTATATAACAGTTAAAGAGACACTTAAACTCGTTTCCAATGTACATACTAATGATGACGAAGCACTAAGAAGGGCATCTGAAAAAGGTCATTTTGAAGTAGTTAAGTTACTTCTTGCATATGGTGCCAATGTACATGCTAATGATGACGAAGCACTAATAAAGGCATCTGAAAATGGACATTTTGAAGTAGTTAAGTTACTTCTTGCATATGATGCCAATGTACATGCTAGATACGATCTTGCACTACCATTGGCATATGAAAATGGTCATAGCAATATAGTAGAATTACTAAAAAAATATAAATAAATCTTCTATTTTATACTTTTATATATAACATAAAATATTTATATAAATCGGTTCTTATTTGAACCGATTTTTTTATACTAAACTAATAACAACAATTGAAAATATATTTAATTTGACTTTATTTTATAATTATGTTATAATTCTATCAGTTTTAACCCTATATAATCTGTAATTTCAGATTTAATTTAATTAATGGAGGAAAATCAAATGTCAATTTCTGAATTTTTAGAGGCATGTGAGCATGGAAACAAAGAACTAGTAAAAATATTTATAAGAGAGAAAGTTGATGTACATGCTGATAATGATTGGGCACTACGAAATGCATCTGAATATGGTCATTTTGAAGTAGTTAAGCTACTTCTTGAAAACGGTGCTGATATACATGCTAAAAATGACTGGGCACTAGAAAGTGCATCTGAAAATGGTTGTTTTGAAGTAGTTAAGCTACTTATTGAAAAAGGTGCTGATGTACATGCTGATGATGACTATTCACTAAGATTGGCATCTGAAAATGGGCATTTTGAAGTAGTTAAATTGCTACTTGAAAATGGTGCTGATGTACACGCTGGTAATGACTATTCATTAAAACTTGCATCTAAAAATGGGCATTTTGAAGTAGTTAAACTGCTCCTCGAAAAAGGTGCCAATTTACATGCTAATGATGACGAAGCACTAATACAGGCATCTATAAATAATCGTACCGAGGTAATTAAACTACTCATTGAAAGTGGAGCTGATGTAAATACTAGTAATGGCTGGCCACTACTATGGGCATCTGACTTTAGTAATTTTGAAATAGTTAAATTATTGCTTGAAAATGGTGCCAATGTACATGCTGATGACAACGAGGCACTAAAAAGGGCATCTGCAAAAGGTTGTGTCCAACTAGTTGAGTTGCTTCTAGAATACGGAGCTAATGTACATGCTTTGTATGATTTTGCACTACGAAAGGCATCTGAATATGGTCATTTTGAAGTAGTTAAGTTACTTCTTGAAAATGGAGCTGATGTACATGCTTATGGTGACGAAGCACTAATAAAGGCATCTAAAAATGGTCATTATGAAGTGATTAAGTTACTCATTGAAAATGGTGCCAATCTACATGCTTATAATGACTGGGTACTACAACTTGCATCTGAAAATGGGCATTATGAAGTGGTTAAGTTACTCCTTGAAAAAGGTGCCAATTTACATGCTGATAATGACTGGCCACTAAAACTTGCATCTAGAAATGGTCATTATGAAGTAGTTAAGTTACTTCTTGAAAAAGGTGCCAATGTACATGCTAATGATGACGAAGCACTAATACAGGCATCTGAAAATGGTCATATAGGAGTTATTAAATTACTTCTTGAAAAGGGTGCTTATGTACATGCTAAAAATGACCGGGCACTAATATTGGCATCTAGATACGGGCATCTTGATATAGTAAAATTATTAATAGAACAATATTAATAATTGTTCTATTTAATGCTTTTGTATATAATACAAAATATTTATATAAATCGGTTCTTATTTGAACCGATTTTTTTATACTAAACTAATAACAACAATTGAAAATATATT
>CAKPJL010000029.1 GCA_934162655.1 uncultured Clostridia bacterium
CTGTCCAAGCCTTAAAAGTGTATCCTGCATTTAAAATAGCATCTAGCGTAACTTGACTTCCGTACTCATAAGTTCCTTCTCCACTTAAACTACTTATTCCTGTGCCTTTACTTAAAGTAACTGTGTAAGAATTTCTTGTATAATACAAATCTACTACAAGCGAGCCGTCACCTAAAATTACTGCTTCTGTTACTACATTTTGTCCTATTTTAGCATTACTATATGTAAATCCTTCTATACTTTTAACATAATTAGATATTTTTATAGTTGAATTTGTTGTTCCTTTTTCTTCTTTACTACTTTCAAGAGTATATGTATCTTTATTTAAATCTTTTGTGTAGTGATTTACTATATACTTTGTATCAGTATTAACTGTTGCTGTTGCCATATATTCTACATTACTACTTGGCATTGTAAATGTATATTTTTTAACAGTGGTTTCATTTGTACCTGTCCAAGCCTTAAAAGTGTATCCTGCATTTAAAATAGCATCTAGCGTAACTTGACTTCCGTACTCATAAGTTCCTGCTCCACTTACACTACTTATTCCTACACCTTTATTTAATGTAACCGTATACTTATTTCGTATATAGTATAAATTAATTACAAGCGAACCATCTCCTGAAATTACTGCTTCTGTCACTACATTTTGTCCAATTCTTGCAACTTTGTATGTAAAACCTGTTATATTTCTTACAAAATCGCTAATTTTTACTGTCTGTCCTGTAACACCATATTTTTCTTCGCTACTATCTAATGTATATGAAGAACTACCTATATTAGTAATGTAATGATTTACAGTATATTTAGTATTAGAATTTGCGATAGCACTAGCAGTAAGATTTAAATTACTTGAAGGTACCTTAAAGCTATATCTTTTAGTAGACTTTGGAATTTCTAAATCGCCTTGCCATCCATTCCATATAAATCCATTTTCTAGAGTTGCGTCTATTGTAATTTCTTGTTGATATTCATACTCACCTGCACCGCTTACTTCTGTAATTCCATTTTCCTTATTTAACTTTACACTATATTTATTTCTTGTATAGTACAAATCAATTACAAGTGATCCATCACCTAAAATTACTGCCTCTGTTACTACATTTTGGCCTACTTTTGTATTGCTATATGTAAATCCTTGTATTTCTTTTGCAAAATCAGAGACATTTACATTAGTATCTGTTATACCCGTTTTTTCTTCACTATCATTTAATGAATATGTACTAGCTAAAATATCTTTTACATAATAATTAACAACATATCTAACATTATTGTTTGGAGAAGCACTAGCAGTTAGATAAACATTTTGTGCTGCCATTGTAAACGAATATTCCTTTTGACTAGTTACATCTTCCCATTTTTCCCAAGTATAACCTACACTTACATAAGCATCAATTGTAACTTGGCTTCCATATTCATAAGTTCCAGCTCCACTTACACTACTTATTCCTGTTCCTTTGTTTAGTGTAACAGTATAAGAATTTCTTGTATAGTATAAATTTAATTCTAATGTACCGTTTGCTGAGATTATTGCCTCTTTTACTGCATTTTGGCCAATTTTTGCCACACTAAATGTAAAACCTTCTATTGTTTTACTATAATCATCAACACTGATTTTTTCACCTGTAGTTCCATACTTTTCATAAGAACTTTCTAATGTATAAGTGTTTGCACCTAAATCTCTAATATAGTAATTAATTTTATACTTTGTATTCTTACTTGGGTTCCATATAGCATAAAGAGTAATACTTTCATCAATATTATATTTACTTGAAGCATTATAGCTTACCTCTTTTGAACTAGCACTTAGTCCCCAGCCTGAAAAATCATATCCTTGTCTTTGAGGTACAACACTTGATAATATAAGTTCTTGACCTTCATATTTAACTTGATTACTAGGTCCCCCAAAGCCACCATTTGCATCATATTTTACCTCGTATTGCTGTGGTAGTGTACTTACACTTTGTATTATACTGTTAGTTGATTCATTACCAACAAAATCTACCGCCTTAGCATAAATTTTATAAGATTTATTTGAAGTTAAGTCCTCAAATAGACATTCTTCTTCCTCATTATATAACCTAGTGTAATTAATTCCATCTACACTAAATTTATAACCTTTTACACCACTCAAAGCATCTTTACTTCCACTAGCTTTGACTACTATTTTATTTACATCAACAATAATGTTATTTTCATCTAATATTGGTGCTGTCGGTGGAGTTTTATCAATAGTTGTTATATCTTTAGAATTAAAAGCAGCCTCGCTATCACTTGATTTATTGTATAGTCTAGCTACTATTGTAGAATTTTTTTCAATTTCTATTTCATCTATATAATCTATAAAATCCCCATCATCAATTTTATATTGTATGACATAACCCTCTGGTATTTGACCATTATAGCTTATACTTGCATTTATGTTGTATCTTGTCCAATTAACACCCAAAACTAATACTGTTTCTCCAGTTGGAACAAGTAATATTTGCACAATTCCTTCTATATCAATATTATCATCTATCTTTATTTTTGCCTCAATTGCCCAATTTCTCTGCTCTTCCGTAAGTTTGCTACCATTTAGGGTAAGTACCCCAGAAGATATATAAGCATATTCTATATATTCACTATTTGCTAAATTTGGACTATATTTTTTTATCTCTTCTATATCAGTTATTTTCTTATTTAATATACTTCTATCACTTATATACTTTTTTTGTATGGCCATCCTAACTTCTTCATCAAGATTTTTCAAATCACTTTTGTATTTTGTTTCATTGGCATTTTTTACTACATTTGTATTTACTAAGCTAAAAACTATTATACCAGAAAGGATGATTATAACTACTATTGTTATTATTAGACTAATTAATGATATACCTTTCTTCATTTTATCCCCTACACTTTATTTTTCTGATATTACCATATCATAAGCATTTGATAAGTCAGATGTTGATTCTGCTCTTAAGTCTATTATTTCACCTTGTTTTATATATCCCACATATATATTCATTTTAGAAACTAAATTTTGCTCCTTATCATAAAAGTTTATTATAAAACTTTTTCCGCCTTCCTTCTTTTGTGAAGTTGTAGAAACTTTTGCAGTTAACACTGTTCCAGAAGAGTCAGCCTGTAATTTTATATTATCAAACTTGTATATTCCTACATTCCTTTGTTGTGATATTTTATCACTATTATTTACCCTTACACCATTTTCTATTGTTACATTTTCTTCACCACTTATAGATGGCTTATTTTCTGGGTCGGAGTATGGATTTATGTAATTATTTTCATTATCAATTTCATCTATTAAATCATTATTACCCGCTTTTTTAGCAAAAACTATTACTATAATAATTGTTGCTATAACTATAAGTATAGCAATTATTCCAAATATAACCATTCTTTTTTTGTTATTAACCTTAAAATTTTTTTCATTTATTTCCACATGAGACCTCCATTATTCTTTATATTTTATCTTTAATTATAATTTCCATATCATAAGCATTTGAAAGGTCAGATGTTGATTTATATACAACATCTATGCTTTCTCCAAGTTTAAGCTTTGGAATATATCCGCTAAGGCTAGATGCTAATCTTTTGTTATTATCATAAAGTTTTATCTCTACATATTTTTCACTTGTTTGTCTTTTTGATAGATATGTAATACTTGCTGTAAATGTAGTACCATTGCCATCTGATTTTAAAGATATATTTTTTAAACTATAATCATCAACAATAATATCTTTGTTTATATTTTCACTTATATTAATTTTTACACCATTTTCATACTTTATGTTTTGATTACCTGAAATGGACGGTTTATTTTCAGGATTTGCTCCTTCATATACATTAACATTTAATATGTCAGAATTCTTTTCACTAGAAGTAATACTATCTTTAATTTGATTTATATTATAGATATACATAACTATACAAACAGTAACTGTTATAATTACAATAAAAACTACCAAAAATGTAAAAATTTTTATCTTTAAATTCTCTTTTTTTAATCTACCCTGCTCCATTTTACCTCCTACTCACATACTGGAATTTTTATATAAAATGTAGTACCAACACCAATTTCAGTATCAAAATTTATTTCACCATTAAAACTTCCCTTAATAACAGAATATGCCAAATATAGTCCAAGTCCAGTTCCCTCTACTCCTTTTGTAGTAAGAATAGACTTAAATATTTTTTTAGAAATATTTTCTTCTATTCCACCAGCAAAATCAATCACCTTTATTATAGCATAATTTTGTGGGCCTTTCATAACTACAATATTTATCTTTCCACCATTTTTATCCTTATATGCCTGGGCCGCATTCATAACTAAATTTGTTAGGACTTGTCCTAGTTTTGCTGGGTCTCCTTTTACAGATAAATCATCTTCTATCTGAACTTCAAGTTCTGCCCTGTATTTTGATATCTCATGATATGTGATACATTTTATATCATTTACAACATTACTAATTTTAAATACAACAGATGTATTTCCACCTAGATTTCTAATCTGATTTCTCATGCTATTTACAATATTTATTATTTTGTCAGAACAATTTTCCATAGTATCAATTATTTGCTTTTCTGATTCATCTCTGTCCTCTTTTACCTTCAACATAGTTATTCCAGTTTTAATTGCAGATATTGGAGTGTTTATATCATGAGCTACTCCACCAGCAAGCTCACCAATAGATACTAGCTGTGCTTGTTTTGCTATTATTTCTTGTTTTTCTTCTAATTCTTTTATATCAATCATATGTTGTGTTACATCTTTTATCAAAAGTAAAATTCCAACTACATCTGTATTTTTTTTAGCAAAAATTGGTGATATGTCAACATCATAATATTTAGTAATTTCTTCACTTTTAACAACATTAAAAAAGTATCTTTGATTTTCTTTTTTATTTTTACATTCTTCTATTTGAAATGCCAATTTCTCATATGAATCATTACTTTTTAAATATTGTATATAATTTTTTTCATCCATATCATTTGGTATGAATTCTTCTCTAAAAAGTTTATTGCAGTCAACTATTGTTCCATCTTGAGAAATTACAACGAAAGCATCAGTCATTGTATCCATTATAGTTTTTTGAGCTATTGGGGTTATGTTTAGTGCTTTATACTTTATTATTGCAACAGAATATAAAATTGCGGTAATAGTAAATAATATAGGCATTACATAAACACTCATTGGTATAATTTTTATAACTCCCATCACATTTACAACTATAGGTATAACACATCCTAGTACCATAAGTAATGTCGGAGTAGAAAAGAAACCAGATTTTCTAAATGATGTCCTAATAAGTATTGCTATTCCAATAGCAAAGCAAACATAGGAGTAAATTGTATTTATAACAAACATTACACCATATTTTGTATCCTGAAACATAGTAGAATATTTAATATAAAAAATATGAGTAGCATCGTTAGTCCACAAACATATAAGTGCTATAAATGGCACTATAAACAATAATTTTTCTATAACCTTTATATTTACATTTTCATTATTATATATAAGTGACAATATCAGTAACATTGGAGGTATAAACTCTGCTGCACATCCAGTAACATACTCAAAATATATTAAGTCAAAGTTACAATATTTTCCAACTGTCTTTTGTAAAAACATACAAACCACATAAAATTCAAGTAATACAAATATTTTTTGCAAACACAATCTTAACCTACTTTTTTGTTTTGTCTTACCTAAATATATTATCATGAAAAATAATACTACTATGGAAACTCCAAGACTAATTTCAATCATAATTTACTCCTTTCTATATATTTTTTAAAAATCCTTTTATATAACTGCTATCTATTTTTGACCATCTAAAATTATTTTTTAGCAATTCTTGATTTGATAATTTATTTGAAACAATAATATTATTGTTATATAAATTATTATTATTATTTTTCAACTCCATTAAAGGTACTATATAATTATGCATTAACTTATTGTCATTAATAACTTTCTTTAATATATCTTCGTAATTAATGTTATTACTTATGTTTATTTTTTCATGATAAGTATTTTCGTATATATCTATAAATTCTTGAATCGAAACATGATTGTTATTATAAATGTGATATACAGCGTTTACTTCATTAAAAAACATTATATTTGTTATAGCCTTTGCTACCATATCAACTGGACTAAATTCTAAGTATGCATTTTTATAAATAACATTTGGAACTGTTTTTAATGTTAAATAGAATTTTATTCTCTGAATAAATGCATTTTCATATATATTATATTGTGACATATAATCACTACTTCTATTTGTTATATTCCCCAACCTTATAATTGTAGCATTAAGCCCATCTGCTCTATGCTCTAATATAGTTCTTTCCGCTAAAAATTTAGTATATACATATACATTCCTTAGCTTCTGTCCTATAAAAAGTTTTGTTTCATCAAAAATAATTTCATCTTCAATATCTTGATTTTCAAATTCACTCTCTAAACTATTTCCACAAATGCTTAATGTAGAAACATGAATTAATTTTATATCACGACTTTTGGCTAAATTTATTAAATTTTCTACTATTGTAACATTAGATTCATAAAATTCCTTCAAAAGTCCATAGTGTTTCACATTTCCAGCAGAATTAATAATTGTATCAATCTCTTTATTTTTTAATTCTTGCATAATATTTTGCGAGTCTAACAAATTAACATCTAACACTTCAATTTTATCCATATATTTATCTAAATTATCTTTAAAATAAGTGTTGTAATAATCTTTCAATCTATCATATGAATTAGCAAATTGTTTTTTTCTTACAATACAATATACCTTGTCTACACTTTTATTTTGCAACAGTTCATTTAGAACATGAATTCCAACAAATCCAGTTGCTCCCACTAATAATATTTTTTTTGACAAAGAGCTACTTCTTTTTTTAATCAGCTCTTTATTTATTCTAGTATAATTATATTTTGATAAATCTTGAATTTTTTCTTGATTTTTTCCATTTAAAATATCATTTATATTCTTTCCATTATAAAAATCTTGATATTCTAAATATATGTTATATGATTTTAAAATGGCTATAATTTTAGCTATTTGAATAGAGTCAATTCCATAGTCAAACAAATTATCATATACTGTAATATCATCATTTTGCAATTCTTCCTTAACTATTTTTAAAACAATTTGCTCTGAAATATTTAGTTCTTTTTTTGGTAATGTTTTACATGATTTATCTTTATTAACATTTTCACAGGTTATAAGTAATTTATCATCAACTTTACCATTAGCTTTTAAGGTTAGCTTTTCTACCTGAATTATTTTTTCCGGTATCATATATGCTGGTAGTTTCTTTTCTAGATATCTTCTTAATTTTAAAGTATCAATATTTTCTTTTGATACAAAGTATAATTTCATCTTCTTTCTATTTTGATTTTTATCCACCAATATTCTTGCTTGTAAAATTATACCTTTCTCATATGAAAAAACATTATCGTAAATTTCTGCAAATTCTACTCTATGTCCATTTATCTTTAATTGATTATCTATTCTACCATAAAAAATAATATTTCCATCTTCTAAATATTTTCCTATATCTCCTGTTCTATATATATTACCAAACAATTTAGAGTCCATAAAACTGTTTTGTCTACTCTTTGCATTATTAATATACCCCTTACCAATTCCTATTCCGGCTATATATATTTCTCCTTTACAAAAAATCGGTAATAATCTTTGCTTTTTATCTAATATAAAACACTTAGTATTAGATATTGGTTTTCCAATTGGTATTATTTTATCATCCTTTTTTACTTTATAAGTAGTTGCTGCAACTGAACATTCGGTTGGTCCATAAATGTTTATTAAATTTAATTTCTTACAAATATCTAAGACTTTGCTTGTATATTTTGTTAAAAGCTCATCACCACCTATAATTAAGTAATTTAACTTATTAAAAATATCAGGTTGTAGATATGCATATTCATTAAATAGTTGAGGTGTAAGTATTGCAAGAGAGTTGCTGTATTTTTTTATAATTTCCTCATATTTGCCTATATTTAGCAATTCGTCTTTTTTTACTAGTATACCTGTTTTCCCATTCAAAACTGATAAAAATATTTCATGAATAGATGCATCAAAGCCATTGCTCCCAGCAATTATTACATTCTCAATGTCATCTATATTTACATAATTAATATTTTTCACAAGTCTTATAAGTCCTATCTGTGTATTAATAACTCCTTTTGGCTTACCAGTAGTCCCTGATGTAAACATCATATACGCACCGTCATCAAATTTAGGTGACTCATATACCATATTTAATTGCTCTTTTTCTATAACATCTTTATTAAAATAAACCACATCTTGTAATGTGTCTAGTGTATTTTCCTCTTTAAGCTTTATTATACATTTGGCACCAGATTCATTTAAAATCACATTATTTCTTTCAAAACTTACATTGTTATCTAAGGGTAAAAATATTGCTCCTATTCTAATTACAGATAAAATTGATATTATAAGTTCAAAAGATTTTTCCATCTGAATTGCAACAATATCCCCTTTTTTTATATTTCTGCTACGACTTAAATAGTTAGCAAATTTATAGGTATATTCTTGTAATTTTTCATATGTAATTATTTTGTCATTTAATACCAAAGCTGGTTTATCTTTATTATTTAATGCTTGAGTATCAAATTCATTTATTACATTTTTAGAAAAATCTAAATAAGAGTATGTATCGTTAAACTCTTCTATTATTTTATCTTTCTCTTTATCACTCATTATTTCAATTGTTTCAATACTTTGATTAATATCTTGCATAATGTTTTTTATTATACTCATTATACGTGTATGCATGTATTCAATTTCTAATTTTTTAAAATAGGAAGTTTGATAGTCATAATTTATACTTAAGACACCAGTATTATCCATATCAACAATATGTATTTGCAATTCATCTATTAAAGTGTTTAAAAACTCCCAACTAGTGTTATATTTATCATTATTACCTACATTGATTCTGGCATTTTGGTATGAAAGTACCACTCTATACAAATTAGATTTAATATCTGAATTTTTATGTACATACTCAAGCGTTTTCATATATGGATACTTTTGATGTCTAAACAACTCTAATGTATTTGATGATATTAACTTCAAAAGTTCAAATATACTCATATTTTCTTCAATCTTTATTCTTAAAGGAAGAGTTGAAACAAACATTCCAAGTATTTGTTTTTCTTTAAAACTTGATCTATTAAGCACTGGTGTTCCGATTACTATATCGTTTTTATCTAAAACTCTATACATATATACATATAAAGCTGTTAAAAATAACACATATGGTGACACCCTATTATTTTTACAAAATGATAGTATATCATTATTTACTTTTTCATCTAGTTTAACACTATATCTTTTAGCACTAGTATTTCTTATCTCATCTTCATTTGGTTTAAATGATACTACTTCATTATATTTATCAAGATATTTCTTAAAAAACTCTTCATCTTTTTTATATTTTTCACTTTTAAGATATTCTTCATACTCTAAGGAATAATCTATATAACTAGAAGTATTTATGATACACTCATCATTTTCATACATGGAAATAAATTGCTCTGCTATTTTTGAAAAAGACCAAGCATCTGAAATTATATGATGCATTTTTACTAAAATCATAGCCTTATCGTAATCATAAAGTATCTTAAATCTATATAGTTTTTCATCTTCTAGACTTATTATTTCTGATTTAAATTTATCTATTTGTTTTGTAGCTTCTTCATTTAAATCAATTTTAATATTCTCTACGCAGAAATGTTTATATTCTCTTACAACCTGGTAAGGTTCAACATCTTCAACTATATTAACTCTTAATGCATCATTTTGCTCAACAATCTTATTTATTATATTATCAGCCTTTTTTAGCTCAAAATTGCTATTTACATTAATAATTCCAAATATGTTATTAAGATTAGAGACATCACTTAACTTCTCCATCATATATATATTTTTTTGTCCTGCTGTAAGTTTATTTTTTATACAATTAATCATCATTAAAACACCGTCCACAATACATAAATAGTATATCAAAACAGTATTAATTATTCAATATTTTTTTACTATATTACATATTGTTCAAAAATTGTAATATAGTAGAAATTTTTTTGTAATATATCATTTTTACTTAATATAAATAATCATAAAATTGTTAATATAAAAAATAAAACTAAGGTTATATCTTAGTTTTATTTTTTATGGTTTTATATTTTTAATATCCACATATCAGTGTTGTAGTAGATATATTACAAATTAAAGTTTCATACAAAAATTGATTTTCTTCATAACCGCATATAATTTCTCCCCTGCTTTGACTTTTATGTAAAAATATTATAAAATATTTACTTTATATTATGAATAAAAAAAAGAAGATGTGAATAAAATGGAAAATAAAAATAATACAGATATATCATATAAAAAAGTAACAAAAAAGATTTAAAACAAATTATAGAAACATTATCAAACTTTTACCCTGAAGCTAATTGTAGCCTTAATTATAATACTCCTTATGAACTTTTAGTAGCACTAATCCTTGCAGCTCAATGTACAGATAGAAGGGTAAATATAGTTTTACCTAAATTTATGGAAAAATTTAAAGATGTATATACTGTTGCACATTCTAATATAGATGATATTATAGACATAATAAAACCTTGTGGGTATTACAATTCTAAAGCAAAAAGCATACTTGCGGCTTCAAAAACTATTGTATCTGATTTTAATGGAAATGTTCCAAATACAATGAATGATTTATTAAAGCTGCATGGAATTGGTAGAAAATCTGCAAATATAATATTACAAGAGTGCTTTAACAAATTAGAAGGAATCGCAGTAGATACACATGTAACTAGAATTTCTAGAAAAATAGGTATAAGTTCATCGCCTTATCAAGCCTCAATAGAAAAGGATATAATGAAAAGTATAGATAAAAAATATTATGATAAAATTAACCACATTTTTGTTTACCACGGAAGAAAAATATGTATTGCAAATCACCCAAAATGTGATATTTGTCCAATAAATAATTTATGCAGAAAAAATAAATAAAACAAGATTTCACTTATTGAAACCTTGTTTTTTTATCTAATAATTGAAATAAAATACTAATCGTAACTTATTCCATTTGGCATTGTAATACTTGTTAATTTTATACTACCATTTCCGCCACTTTGTTGGCCAGCTGATGCATAAGCTCTAATCTTTAATGTACCTGTCTCAGTAGTTGTATATGTTATAGTACCCGAAGCTCCACTACCAGTACCACCACCTTTAGAAGCTACGCTGGTATCATTAAATAAAATGCTACCACCGCCTCCGCCTGCACTACCGCCGCCACCAGAAGCCGTACATGTTATTGTAACTCCAGCTGGAACATTTATAATGCTCTCTTTACTTAATGTTTGATTTGTACCAGCAGACACTGAAAGATCAGTACCATTGCTCCAAGTCTCATAAGATGTTGATAAGCTCTTTAGAGTATATGTCTGTCCATACGAATTTTTAATACTATTAACAGTTACTCCTCCGCCTCCGTTGCCTGATGCAGTTATAGATATTTTAACTATTCCAGCACTTGTAGTTGTATAAGCTAAAGTACCTGAACTTGAACTACTAACAACTGTGCCATTAAATGTTATAGCAGAACCTGCTCCGCCACTTTGGCCACCACCGCTGCCAGTATATCCACCGCTACTAACAGTACATGCTATTGTAACCCCTGCTGGTAAATATGCATGTGTTGTTACCGTTTTACTACCTTCTGATTGATTTGTAGAAACTGATATATAAGTTCCATTAGTAAATGTTACATCACCTGCATTTTCAGGTAACCAAATTCCATAGGCTGTAATTGTTTTTCCTGCATTTGCTTCTATCCATTTAGCATTTGTACCATTTCCAATAGCATATGCATAACCACCTGCTCGTGACCTTGACCAATATACTAAAATGTACCCTGGATTTGTCCAATTTTTATCATTTGTCATTTTAGTGCTACTGTCTCCTGCATAAAATGTTTTAGTAAAACTTTCTGTATCAGAAGAATTTATATTTCTCATGAATTTAATTTTTACCCATTTTGGCTCCCAGTGAGCATATAGTGTTATATTAGAAGTGATTTGAACCTTTGTACTGCTAGTTATCTTTGTTCCTGCAGTTTTATCTGTATACCAACCAGCAAAAGTATA
>CAKPJL010000030.1 GCA_934162655.1 uncultured Clostridia bacterium
TTGATAAAACACTTTTAGAAATAAAACTTAATTTGAAAAAACTTTAAACAAATATACAATAAATATATTTGTTTAAACTATTAAAACACACTATTTACAAAATGTAAATATATTTTAGATTTTTAGACATAACTAGATGATGTGTGACAAAAAAATAATGATATTATAAGTAAAAAACTAACCAAAACAATCACTTAATATGATTTTTGATTAGTTTTAATTTGTTAGTAGATTTACATTAATTTATCTAACTTTTTATTTTAAACTTACCCATGTTGAAAATGTTGCATAATCTTTTTGTTTATTTTTAGTTGCAAATCTATATGAGTAAAAATCAAAGTTATTACAACATGTACAAATATTTGCAACTTGTATATTATCATTTAGAACTCCAAATTTAATTAAATCTTCCTTTATAACATAAATTAAATCTATATGAAAAGTTTTTAGATCCTCTTCATAACTTATATATTTTTCCTCATTTTTCCAAATTTTGGTAAACTCTTGCTTAAATTTTTCATCTTTACTACTAAAACAACATTTTCTAATAGATGGACCTATACATACTATTAAGTCTTCTACTTTTGAATTAAATTTGTCTACTAATACTTTTAATGTTTTTAAGTATATTTTACTTAGTACACCCTTCCATCCTGCATGGACATTTGCTACAATATTTTGCTTTGTATCATATATTATTATCGGATTGCAATCAGCTGTTGTAACAAAATTAGATATATTATCATCAGCTATTATATAAGCATCATATTCTTCTAAATTATAGTTTTCGTACTTATACTTTTCTTTATTTTCATTATTTAATATAAGTATATTATCTGTATGATTTTGTTTTGCCTTATATACTTTTTTATTATCTAGCAATAAATTTTTACATATTATATCCTTATTTTTTAATACATTTTTTATACTATCTTTTCCAACACATCTTAAATTTAGAGATGAGTATATACCTGTACTCGCACCTCCATGTCTTAGAGTTATACCATGAATTAGTCTATTACTAAATTTATCTAATGCCTTAAAAGTCAAATACTCAAAATTTCCTATTTTATTATGTTTAATAACATCATCTGTATAATTGATTTTACTTCACCTCTATTTCCTTCCCAAGTTTGAAAGAATAAATATACACTCTTTCAACATTTTTACCTGTTAATTTTTCTAATGCCTCTTTATAAATATCTAATTGTTTTTTATAAAGCATAACATATTTTGATTCATCTATTATATTATCTGTTTTAAAATCAACTAATATTAAATTGTCGCCACTTTCGAAGTAAAGATCTATTACTCCTTGTATAGCTGACTTAGTAAAGCTATTATTTTTTAAAATAAACTCCTTTTCTTTTGAGACACTACTTGATGATATTACCTTTTTTCCTATATTAGAAATTATAAATTTATATATGCTATCTACTTCTATATATTTAGCATCCTCCTTGCTTATTACATTTTCTTCAACTTTTTTTGATATAAATTCTTTAATATCTGATTTTTTATTAACACTTTTAAAATCTAATATTTGTAAAATAAAATGTACAAGTGTGCCTTTTCTTGCAGGTGTTATTTTATTTTGTTTTGCATCTATACATTTTGGAAGTTTATCTAAAATAGAGTATGTAATATCTGTACTTTTTTTAAGTTCACTTACACTCACCCTTTGACTTACCTCTAATGTTTTTTCTTTATCATCTATAAGTCTATAAAGTATTTTTTCTTTAACTTTTGCAACTTCTTCAAACGGAATATTCTTCTTTAGTTCTTGTAATTTCTCTATACTAAATTGCTCCGTTTTTGTTTCTTCGTTTTCAAGGTAGTCCCTATATTTATTTACATCTATTACATTAAAATCAAAATACTTTAAGTAGCTATCATCATTTTTTATTGCCATTAAAATGTTTTTAATATATGAATCATTTTGCAATACTGCATGTGGATCTACTTTGCCATCAGATGTTTTCATTAAAAAAAGTTCATTATTTACTTTTAAGTAATCTTTTAGTGTTCCATATATTATAAGTTTTGATTTTGCTCTTGTAAGTGCTACATATAAAAGCCTTAATTCTTCATTTTTAATTTCTTTTATTACCTGTTCTTTTATGGCCTGTTTTATAACGGATGGATAACATACATTGTAATTTTTATCTACTATGTTTACACCAATTCCTAAACTAGAATGAACAACAAATTTATTTTTTATCTCTTTATAGTTATATTTTCTAGAACAATCTGCAAGTATAACAGTATTAAACTCTAATCCTTTTGATTTATGTATAGTCATTATTCTTACAACATTTTCCTTTTCCCCTATTGTTTTGGCTTGCATAGTAGAGCTATCAGCTTTATTTTTCATATTGTCAATATATGCTATATATTCATTTAAAAAACCACCATTTTGTTTTTCAAAATTAACACACATATCAAGTATTAAATCTAAATTTGCTTTTCTTTGCTTTGCGTTTTCGTCTAGTAAAAACTGATAATATATGCCTGTGTTTTGATATAAATCAATTAATAAATTTCCTATTGATACTTTATTTACTTTATTTTCAAAATCCTCTATGAGCTTTACAAACTTTTTAACTTTTTCTATAAGAATTAGATCATCTTTGGTGGTTGCTAAAAATAACTCTAAACATTCCCATAAATGACAGTTCTTATTTTGATATCTAATTTTTACTAATTCGTCTAAGTTAAACCCACCTATAACACTATACATTATAGCAGTTAGATATATATCTTGATACTTATTATCTATTACCCTTAAAAAAGAAAGAACAAGCCTTACTTCCTCACTATCAAATATACTACTTGAAACATCTGAAAACACTGGAATAGAATTTTTCTTTAAAACTTCTTCTAAGATACTTGCTTTGCCTGTTACATTTCTTATAAGAACTACTATATCTTTGTATTGTTTTCCTTCATTTTTTACTAAGTTATCTATCCTTTTTGCAATGAAATTACTCTCTATTTCAAAGTCCTTTAATTCTTGAATTTCATCTATTTGATCTTCTTTTTCATAATTACTATCTGTTATTAATTCTTTTAAATTTAGTATATTGATTTCTGATTTTTCATTTTCAAAGTTATTCTCATTTCCACATTTAAGTACATCAACACCTGTATAGTTTGAGTCTCCGGCGTCCATACTCATTATATTTTCAAATATAAAATTGATAGAGTCAATTACACTTTTGCTACTTCTAAAATTCTTTGAAAGAACTATTTTAGTATCATTTTCTGACTTTAAGTCCCCCAAATAAACATCATATTCCATACTCTTTTTATTAAATATCTGTGGAGAAGCTTGTCTAAATCTATATATACTTTGCTTAATATCACCTACCATAAATCTATTATTACCAGTCGATATAGTATTTAGTATTGCTTCTTGTATAAAACTAGTATCTTGATACTCATCTGTATATATTTCTTCAAATTGATTTATTAGTTCAAATGCAATATCTGTTTTTTTACCATCTTTTATTAATAGTGAATATGCAAAATGCTCTATATCTGAAAAATCAATATAGTTTTTTTCTGCTTTGAGCTTTGTATATTCTTCATTAAATCTATCTAAAATATAATAGATATATGATATATAAGAATATGCAGATAAGTTTTCTTCTAGTATTTGACTACTTGGAGCATATACTACTTCTTTTATTTTTTTTATATTATCTTTTATAATATTTTTTCTAAAATTAGATATCTCTTCTTTTAATTCTATATTATTTCCAGTGTATCTTGGCATTTTAGCAAACTCAACACTAGATATACATAAAAATAACTTGTCCCAAGAGTTAGCTGAATTTAAAACAATATCTTTTATCTTTTCTTCATCTTCTATTAATGTAAGTCTTATTTTTTCAAAATCCTCGTATGATAAAAGTTGACTTTGTTTTTCATCTATTTTTGCTACTATCATTTTTAGCCTATAAATAACATCATCATATATGCTTTTTCCATAATCTAGATTATACAAATCAGTATCAAAATTATTTTTATTATATTTTTCTATGTTAGACTTTAGCCATGAAAAAGGCGATTCAAAACATTTTATGTAAGAATAGAGTCCTAAAATTTCTTCTATTAAATCCTCTTCTTTGTAATTAAACAACTGCAATAACTTTAATAACTTATCATTTCCTTCATTTTTATATTCGCCTTCTAAAACTAAATTAATTGCCTTCATCTCCAACATTAGTCTTTTTGACTCGTCACAAATAATGAAGTTTGGATCTAAGTTTAATTTTTCAAAATTTTTTCTTATAAGTTTTAGGCAAAATGCGTGAATTGTAGATATATTTGAGTTATTTAGAAGCCTTAACTGTCTTTTTATAAAGCTAGTTTTTTCCTTATTTTTTATTAATTCTTTTTTTAATCTAATATAGAGTCTATCCTTTAATTCAAGTGCTGAAGCATTAGTAAATGTAACTACTAGTATTTTATCAACATCTATTTCATCTTCTATTATTCTTTTTATTACTCTGTCTATTAAAACTGTTGTCTTACCGCTTCCTGCTGAAGCTGATACAAGTATATTTGAATTTCTCTTATTTATAGCACTTTCTTGTTCATAAGTTTTTGGCATAAATATAATGTGGTATATACCAAATAAATTTGTATATACCACCTACCTCCTTTTATAATGTTTCTTTTATTTTCTTACTTATTGAAAAATAAGTTTGTTTTTTTATAGTTATTCCTTTTAAATAATATGCATGCAAAGAATTTGAAGCTAGAACATATATATCATCTTCTCCATGCTCCATATTACCTTTATTTGATTTTTTAATTCCTAACTTTGATAGATTTACCTTATAAAATTTATTCTCATTATCATCAGAATTTAAACTTAATTCATCTTCGAATTCTTTTACCTTTGTATCCTCTATTAATGCTTTTACTTCATCTTTAGTAAGTACGCTACTAAAATTATCACTCATACCTTCTATTAAACTTGCAGAAGCTAAATCTTCTATTTGTTTTAAATCTTCTAAAAAGCCAGATAAAGAAGCATTTTTTGCATTACTATCTAGTGCTATTACTGCAAGTGAAAGTAACATAGCCGAAACTACAATAGTAATTACTAAAACTATCAATGAAATACCACTTTTTTTCATAATAAATATTCCCCTTAAAAATTATTTTATATAAAGTATGGCTCTACATCCTATAACAGAATTTGGCTCTGTTTGTTTTGTACTCCTAGAAGCTAGCAGAAGGTATATATCTTTTGAGCCATAATATCCACCTCTAAATACAGCTTGCCCATCATATTTTTCAGTAGTAAACTCTGCCACATTTCCTGCTAAATCATAAATATTATTTGTAACATAATTCTCATTACTTCCTGTATTTTTTCTACTTCCTGAAAAATTTCCCATTTTAATATTATTATCTGTTTTTTCAACTACATTATATTTTCCAAGTGCTAGCCAATTCATAAGAGTATCATATGCTTTTGCTGTAATTAAAGTGCTTTTACAATCGCTAAGATCATACATTGAATTTGCAAGTTCAATTGCTTTACTTCCTCCACCACTCCAAGGCACTTTATTTTTTACAGATTTCGGCACTAATGTTATGTTGTCTATTGATATCTCATATCTAGAAACATAAAAACCCCCATATTTTTTAACACTTTCTTCTATTTGGCTATCAAGACTGTTTGTTTCTTTAAATAACTCTTCATTTGTTATTAAGGAATTTTTAAAAGTAGCAATACTACCAACTCCAAAATTATACCTTTCAAATTTAACACTATTATTATCAACAGGAACCCACACAAATTCATTATATCTTGTATTTTGTGTAGTTGTATCAGATATTACAAACCCTGTATCAATATTTCCAACAGTATGCTCAAATCCATTTGGAATATAAGGGTTATAATATCTAGAGTCCTCTTTTGATTTTACACCATTATTAGTAGTATAGGGAACTATTAGGTTTATCACTCTTGTAATTGAATTATTAGTTTTTACCCTAATATAAATTTTATTTTCAACTGTTTCTATATTATTTAAAGTAATTATAGATTTATCTGTAAAATCATATTTTCCATATATTCTATTTTCAGTACTTCCATACTCCATTGTACCATTAATTGAATTATCCCCATAAAATGCAATATTTAATGCATCATTTGATATATAAGATATTGAGTAATATACTTCATTACTTACAGCAGTATTAATATAATAAATACTAGATTCATTAAGTGCATTATCTATTATAATTAATTTTATTTTAGTAACTTCTTTTGGTATATCAAAAGCTATCTTGCCGCTCTCATCTCTTTGTGCAACTTTTCCATTATAAGATAAATATATTTGTGTAATTGCATTTCCACTAGAAAAATATTTAGTTTCTCCATATCCTCCATCCATTCTATCTTTTGTAGAGTAATACTCATATCTTATTTCTTTTATTCCACTATAATTATCTGAGGCATCAAAAGTAACATGATTTTTATCATTATTTAAGCTTACCACATCAACTGATGCTTCATCCATCTTTGGACTTTCTAAGTCTACATTTGCAAGTGATACTTTTACTTTTGCTAAAATATTTTGACTTGAATCTTTTTTTATAATTTCTATATATTTTTCATTCAATGATAAGCTATTAAATTTTTGAATGTCGTTTAAATCAAATGTACTTTCTGAGGCACTATCTACTACAATACCATTTTTATTTTCACTAATTAGACTATCAAAATATATAGTGTTATTAACTAAAGGATTTGTTTTTAATAAAACTTCCTTTTGGTTAAAAGAAATATATATTTTCTCTCCCTCATTTACTATTGTATCTATTGTTATACCAAGTTTGTTTGTCCACTCGTTTGTTGCTTTTGTAACTTTTAAACTTTCTACTATTTGAGTTTGAGAAGTAGATAAATCTACGCTTATTTCATTTTCTCTTAAATTTTTACTTCCATTTATTTTTGAGCTTATAGAAAAAAACTTCTTTCCCTTAGCACTAATACCGTTTTTTGAATAAACATTAAGAGATGGTATTGCTGCAATGTATATTCCATCTTCTATCTGTCTATCAATTCCTAATAGTTCATTATTTATTATAAAAAATCCTACTGAGTTATCATCATTATTATAAGCAAGCTCTATAATAAATTCTTCCCTTAAACTACTATCTATTTGATTTAATATTTCTTCTTTACTATATATAGTAGTTCCTTCTTCATATGGTGTATTATTTTCTACATAATACAATCTTAATTTATCTTCAACCGCTAGAATTTCTTCTGCAAATTTTGTAATTCTAGAATTTGCTACTACATTTGATATACCAGCAATAGACGCACTTATCAAAATAAGTGCAACTACTATGGTAATCACAAGAGCAAAGACTGTAATACCTTCTTTTCTCATACTTTTTCCTTTCATGTTATTTTATATATAATACCGTTCTAAAAGAAGTAGTATTATTACTTTGAGATATTTCAAGTCCACTTCTTGAAACAATTGACTTTCTACTACCGTTTAATGAATAGTTTAAATCTCTTACTGTACATAATGTTGTCCCAGAGTATAACTCCATAGTCATCTCGGATGCATTTCCTGCAAAATCATATATATTATTAAAAATCCAAGACTCATTTTTTCCAGTCGTCATAAGTTCCCCACTATTTGTTGCAGCACTACCACTAGAATTTTTATAGTTTCCATGTCTTACACAATTGATATCTCCATCAGTCTCTTTACTTTCTAAAAATATCCAATGTATAATTGCATCCCATTGACATCCATATATCAAATGTGAAGCTATATCATCTGAGTTTTCATACATAGTACGTGAAAGTTTTACTGCCCCACTTGTTATATTTGATATATCATTAGCAAAATTAATAAAAGTATAAGGATATAAATTCTTACTAGAAGATGCAGTATTTTCTTTACTACTATTTTCGTCTCTATAAACAGTAGCTAGCCTATCTCCTGCTTCATAACGTGCCACATAAAAGCCACCATATTTTCTAACGCTCTTTATCATATTAATGTATTCACTAATAGTAGTAGGTGAAGTTCCTATTTCTTCGTTTTCAGCTGCACTTGAAATTTCTTGATTAGAAAAACTTATCCTTAAATTTTGTAACTTAGAATATTTGGGAGTTTCTTCACTTTCATCATATACTTCAGTCCCCTTGCTAAGCGTAGTATTATCATATATATAATCTACTGGAACCCATACAAATTCACTATATTTTGTTGAATTTTCTGTTACATCTTGTATTACAAATCCAGTTTTCACAGTTCCTTGTATATGTACAAATCCCTCTGGAATATAAGGTATATCCCATGTAACAATTTTTTTATCTCTTGTTCCTTCTTCTATAAATGCAGAGGTATCTATTTGTACTCTTCTTTCTTCTACTGCTTTTGCTGATTCATCTTTTGAATTATAAAGTCTAATAATAATGTATAAGTATCTTCCCATGTTTTGTATATCAAAATATTCAAATTCATTTACATATTCTGCACTGCTATGAGATATCTCTGATGTATAATTCACACCATCAGTAGATATACTAGTTGTTAATCTTTGTACAGATTCAGTAACATTTTCCTTTTTAAATGTCTTTATGCTAAATACAACACTATTTTTTGTTCCTTTTATTGTAGAATAATAAGTATAATATGCAGTTTTAGTATCTACATCTATTACACCAGTAGAATTTGATGCATTATCTAGCACAATACATTTTATCCATGTTATATCTTTTGGGATTTTTATACTTACTTTTCCATTATTTACTTTTGCTTCTTTTCCGTTTATAATTAAATTTTGTGCACTATATACTTGATTATCTGTGTAAAATTCCTCTTCTCCATTGATTGATGTTTTTTTATAATATTCATACCTAACTTTACTTACGCCACTTTTACTATCAGATACATTTAATGTAATTAAATTATAATCTGTTTTTGAATCTATACCAGATGCAACTGTACATACAGGAGCTTCTGTTTCATAGTTTGACATATCAACCCTCACACTTGCACTAACATTTTGCCCATTTAGCTTTTCTATTACTAAAATTTTTTTATATTGACTAAGATTATTAAAAGCTTCGCTTTGTGCACTTGTAAATAAAACATCTTCCAAACTATCGACTTTTATGATATTTGTTTTATTTAACTTATCAGATGTAAAATTAACTATATTTGATACTTCTTCACCTTTCTCATTTGTATATTTAAATCTTATACTTTCCCCTGATGATATAAAAGTTGTAATCTCTAGTCCCATTTTATTTGTCCAAACTTTTGTATTTTTCTTTACACTTAGTTCTTCTGTGCCAATCTCACTAGAGGAATCATCTGGAATTTTTATATTATTCGTACTTTGATCAAATTTTACATATGAAAAATAATAATTACCATCAACATTTATGCCTTTTAGATAATATACATTAAACGATGGATATGCGACTATATATACATCACTTTCATCACTATTTCTTTTATTTCCCCTTACACTTCTTGTAGCACCAAGTTTTGATAAATCTATTTTAAAAAATATTGTCGTATCATCTTCACTATTTAATTCTAATTCTTCTTTAAACGATGAAGGATTTAGGGTTAAATTTTCTATTTCACTTGCACTATAAGACATATCATTGTCTTCAAATGTTGGCATCTTTTTGTTAAGTAAATAATAATTTTCTACTTCTTGAGATATAGCAACTATTTCTTCTTTAAAAGATGTTAATGTTGCATTTTTTGTTGCATTTCTTATTGCAAGAATTGAAACTGACATAATTACAACTGCAATTACAACTGTTGCGACTAAAATTACCATTGTTATACCTTGTTTTTTAACCATTTCCACATACCACCTAATTACAGTTATATTATACCCAAAGTATAAAAAATTTTCAATAATAAATTAGCGTATTTTTTATATTTTACAAAAGTTTAAAATTATGGTATAATTAGTGTCAGGTGACTACTGTGGAAAAAGATATTAAAAGATTAATAAATAATGAAATAAAAGAATTAAATATAGTTTCTAATTCGTGTGATATTACAAGATGCATAGGTAAATATTTTGCAAAATACTTACCTAATAAATCAATAATAGCACTAAACGGCGAACTTGGTTCTGGAAAAACAGCATTTGTTTGCGGATTTGCATCTTATTTTAATATTGAAAGTGAAGTTTCTTCACCAACTTTTACTATTGTAAATGAATACTCAAATAATATATACCACTTCGATGTATATAAATTAAAAGGTGAAGATGAATTTTTAACAACTATCGGTGATGAATATTTTGAAAATGGTATTTGTATAATTGAGTGGGCAAATATTATAAAAAATATTTTGCCTAAAAAAACAATATTTATAGATATATCAAAAGATAGCAAAGACTCAAACATAAGAAATTTACATATTTGGAGGAAATAAAATGAATATATTATCAGTAGATACAACAACAAGAAAAGCTAGTGTAAGTTTAAAGATAGGTAATAAAACAGTAAAAAGAGAAATAGAAAATAACATAACACATTCTGAAAAGCTACTACCATTAATAGACAGCTTATTAAATGAAAATAATCTAAAATTAGAAGATATTAATAAGTATTTAATACTAAATGGTCCAGGTTCTTTTACAGGAATAAGAATATCACTTGCAACAATAAAGGCATTCTCACAAATTTATAAAAAAGATATTTTTTCTATTTCATCTTGTGAAGCATTAGCATTTGTTGGTAATACTTTAAGTAATAAAAAGTACATTTTAAGCCTTATAGATGCAAAAAACGATAGAGTTTATTTTAGTTTATATAAATTTGAAAATATAGATAATAAAATTTCTGTCACACCTCTTTTCGATATAAAAAATGAATATTTAGATGATGCTTTATTAATAATTAATAATTATTTAAATGAAAATAATGTAGATATAAATGAAGTATATAAAATAAGTAATGTACAC
>CAKPJL010000031.1 GCA_934162655.1 uncultured Clostridia bacterium
GTAGAAGAGTAATTAAAACTACCAGTATCTGTTAAAAGTCCCATATAAAGATATGTAGCAATCTCTTTATCTAGCTTAACCCCTAATTTTTGTATAAAATTAAAAACTAGTTCAGATGCAGCTGGAAGTGCACTATCAATTACACAAATATCACCATATTGCTTGTCTTTTACATGGTGGTCAATCATAACAACTTTCTTTGCCTTACTAAAATCTTCTTGGCTTATAGCAAGTCTTTCTTTTGTACTAGAATCAACACAAATAAGTAAGTCATATTCTTTATTATTTACACTTTCTACTGCATCACTAATATGTGGTAAAAAACTAAATGTCTTAGAATACTTTGATAGTATTGGTAATACGTTTTTACCAAACTTTTTTAGAGCAAGATACACTGCAAAAGTTGATCCTATTGAATCTCCATCAGGGTTTATATGACCTGTTACATATATTGTATTTGCCTTTTTTATTTCATCAATTATTTCTTCAAACATTTAGCTTCTCTCCTTTTTGTTATAAGTATTTAACTATTTTTATCAGTTTTTATAACCTCATCAATTAGTTTATCCATCTTTGCACCATAATTAATTGAATCATCTAGTTTAAATGTAATTTCTGGCATAATTCTAAATTTAACTTTTTTTGATAATTCGTTTTTAATAAATCCACTTGATTTTGTTAACCCTTGTAATACTTTATCAGCTTTTTTTCCGTATATGCTAACATAAACTGTTGCATATTTTTGATCTGGTGTTATTTTTACATCCGTCACAGATATAAGTCCATCCACATCTGGATTTTTTACTTCATAATTTATAATATTACTTAGAGCAAGTCTTGTATCTTGCTCTAACCTATCAATTCTTTGCATAATCTATACTTCCTCTTCCATTTGGAAACATTCAAAAATGTCTCCTTCTTTTATGTCACTAAATTTTTCTAATTTAATTCCACATTCATATCCTTCTGCAACTTCACGTACATCATCTTTTTCACGTTTTAGTGAATCAATTTTTATTTCAAGTAACACAATAGAGTCTCTAACAAGTCTTACAGATGCATTTCTTACTATTTTACCTGATTTAACATAACATCCAGCTACTATACCAACATCAGTAATTTTAAATATTTTTCTTACTTCTGCCGTTCCAAGTGCTATTTCTTTATATTTTTTAGGTTTTAATCCATTTAGTGCTTTTTGTACATCATCTATTGCATCATATATTACTCGGTAAAGTCTCATATCGACTTTTTCTTTATCCGCTTGTTTTTGTGCTTCAAGCTCAGGACGTACATTAAATCCTATTATTATAGCATTAGAAACTGATGCAAGTGTAACATCACTTTCTTTAATTCCACCAGTTGATGCATGAAGAGTTCTTACTCTTACTTCATCTGTTGATAATTTTTCAAGTGATTCTTTTAGAGCCTCAACTGAACCTTGAACATCTGCCTTAATAATTATATTTAATTCTTTTATTTGTCCCTCTTTTATCTTTCCAAATAAATCATCAAGTGTAACTTTTGAACCTTGTTTTATTAATTTTGCTCTTTGTTCTGCCTTCTTTTTAGACACAAGTTGTTTTGCCATCTTCTCATCTTCTACTTCATAGAATAAATCTCCTGTGTGTGGCATTTCTTGAAGACCTAATATTTCAACAGGTGTAGATGGACCTGCAGCCTTAATTTTTCTTCCCTTGTCATCTTTCATGGCACGGACTTTTCCTATAACATCTCCTACAACAATAGTGTCGCCTACATTTAGTTGACCTCTTTGTACAAGCATAGATACTAATATACCAGAAGATTTATCAAGTCTTGCTTCAAGTACTGTACCCTTTGATTGCTTATTTGGATTAGCCCTTAAATCTTTCATTTCAGCAACAAGCAAGATCATTTCAAGTAGCTGATCTATACCTTGACCTGTAAGTGCAGAAATTGGAACACAAATAGTGTCTCCTCCCCATTCTTCTGCAACAAGTCCAACATTCATTAGTTCACGTTTAACTCTATCAACATCAGCTGTTGGTTTATCTATTTTATTAATAGCAACAATTATAGATACACCTGCTGCCTTTGCGTGATCTATTGCCTCAATAGTTTGAGGTTTTATTCCATCATCTGCTGCAACAACTATAATTGCGACATCTGTTACTTGTGCACCTCTTGCACGCATAGCTGTAAAAGCTTCATGTCCTGGAGTATCCAAAAAACATATTTCCTTGTCTTTACATTTTACCTTATATGCTCCGATATGTTGAGTAATTCCTCCTGCCTCACGATCTACAACATGCTCACTTCTAATTTTATCAAGTAGTGATGTTTTACCATGATCTACGTGTCCCATAACTACAACTATTGGTGGACGTGGGACTAAATCTTTTTCATCATCTTCTGAATCATCAAATAGTATATCTTCTTCTTTTACTTCAACTTCTTTTTCAGCTGTAATACCAAATTCTTGAGAAATCAAAAATGCAGTATCGAAGTCTATTTCTTGATTTACAGTTGCCATTATTCCAAGTGCAAACAACTTTTTTATTATTTCGTTAGCTTGTTTTTTTATAGCTTCTGCAAAATATTTTACTGTCATTACTTCTGGCAATTTAACTTCGGTCATAGGAATTATTTTTGTTTGATTCATTGTTTGCTTTTGAGATTTTGATTTTTTTGATCCTCTTCTTCTTGAAAGGTCAGTTTCTCTTTCATATAGATCAAGCATACCTGAATCTGAATCAACTTCCATTCCTCTTAGTTTTGTAGTAGACACTCTTGAATGTTGTTCCCTTAATTTATTTTTATCAAGCTTCTCTTTTTTATTATCATTTGAATTTGACTTTGTTTCGTATTTTTTCTTGTCAATGTTATTATTTTGGTACTCTCTTTGTTCTTTTTGTTCAACAGGAGCCGCCTGAGTTTGTTTCATAAACTTATTTACTTGGTATGAAGTATTATCTCTATTTTCATATGGTTTCTTATACCCATTATTTTGTCTGTTTGAATCTGAATTATTTCTATTATTAAATGGCCTTGTAGAATTTTTATCGTCCCTACTATATGGTTTAGAATAATTATTTCTATTTCCTTGATAGTTATTATTCTTTTTGTTATCATAGTTTCTATCCGCTCTATTTTGAGTATGACTAACCACACTTGCAACATTATTATTTGCAACCGTACTATTATTTTTATCTAAATTATTTACTTCTACATTATCATTTCTTGAAGTATTTACAACTTCTTTTTTTGGTTCTGTTTCAACTGGTTTACCATTTCTAGTTATTATGACTTGTGGTCTTTGTCTGTTAAATTTAGGCTTATTAAAATTAGTTCTTTTTGGCGTAACAACACCAAGACCTTCTTTATTGTAATTTGGGTTTTCCCTTCTTGAATCAACTGTTTGATGTGTTTTTTTAACTTCACCAGAGATTTTTGTAGTTATCTGCTCCACTTCACTTTTTTGACCAGTTGTATTTATTACCTTAACATTTCTCCTAATAATGTGCATACCTGCTTTGTTATCTACTTTATTTTCGTTATTTTCTTTACCCATATTCTACTTCCTTTTCTAAATAATAAATAAGTTATATAATTTCGTTTAATACTTCTTCTAAGCTTTTCATATTAATACTAAAATTAATATTTAATTTTCCATTTAGCCTTAATTTAAAAAATCTTTCTATACATCTTTTATCATTGCAAAAATATATCGCACGAGAATTTATTTTCTGACTCTTATCAAATATTGCATTATTATTAATATCTTTTGCAATTCTTATCAAATTTTTCTTTTCATCTTTTTTTCTACATATTATGCAACTTCTAGTCGGCATACTACCACCTACTCAACAACTACATCTTTTATCATAGTTTCTGTTTTTATATCTATTTTCCAACCAGTAAGAATAGCTGCAAGTCTAACATTTTGGCCGCCAGCTCCTATTGCATAAGATAAAGCTTCATCTGGTACAACGACAGTTGCTGTTTTTTCTTCATCGTTAATATCAATTGCAAGAATTGGTGCAGGTGAAAGTGCATTTATAATAAAGCTTGGAACATCATCACTATATGGAACTACATCTATCTTCTCTCCACCAAGTTCATCAATTATTGGTTGTATTCTCATACCTTTTTTACCGACTAAACTACCAACTGGATCTACATTTTCATCATTTGAAAATACAGCAATTTTAGTTCTGCTTCCAGCCTCTCTTGCTACTGCTTTTATTTCAACTATACCATCAATAATTTCAGGGACTTCAAGTTCAAAAAGCTTCTTTACAAAGTTTGGAGATTTTCTAGAAAGTGTAATTTGTGGCCCATATTTTCCCGCTTCACTTACACTTTCGACATAAGCTTTTATCCTTTGGTGTGTTTTTAACTGCTCATTTTTTACTTGTTCTTTTGTTGGTATCAATGCCTCAACACGACCCAAATCTACAATAGTTCCATATTTATCTGTTCTTTGAACAACACCTACTACTACTTGACCTTCTTTGTCTGCATATTGTGTATAAACTAAATCTCTTTCTGCCTCTCTTAATCTTTGAACAATAATTTGTTTACCGGCAACAGCTGCAATTCTGCCGAAATTTTTTGGAGTAACTTCAATATTTATTGTATCACCTATTTTAGCTCTCTTTGATATCTTTTTAGCTTCATTTAAGTCGATTTCTAAATCTGGATTTTCAACATTTTTAACAACAGTTTTTACTGCACAAACTTTTATAGCATTTTCATCTATTTGTATTAATATTTCCTCATTTGTCTCATAGTTTTTCTTATATGCTGTTTCTAAAGCCATTTTTAATGATTCAATTAAATATTCTTTTGTTATGCCTTTTTCCTCGTATATTTGATCTATTGCATTAAATAATTCTTTTGGACTTATTTTTTCACTCTTCATCTTTATTTTCCCCCTAATTATTAAAACTTTTTAAGTTCATTGATATTTACACTATCACTATTTTCTTTTAGTTTGCTTGAAAAATCATATACTGTATGAGCAGATGCTATCTTTGTTAGCTCAAGCTCTACATCTTTACCAGATACTGAAACATTTATACTATTATCTTCTTCATTTACACTATTTAGTATTGCATTAAATTCTTTACCATACTCACTTTTCTTATATAGTTTAATAAAAATCTCACTTCCAACATACTTTTTAAATAGTTTAACATTTTTAAGTTGTCTTTCTACCCCCGGTGAAGATACTTCTAATATATACTCGTCTTTTATCATTTTATCTACTACATCTTCTATCTCATGACTTACATTTTCACAGTCATCAATAGATACTTTAGAATCTTTTTTATCTAAAACAACTCTAAATATATTTCCTACTTGTTCTTTTACAAATTCAATATATTCTATGTCAAAGCCTAATTTTTTAGCTATAATTTCAATTTCATTTTCTAAATTTTGATTTATTTTTAAACTCAAATGTATTACTCTCCTCCCTATATACATAAGTGAGAGGATTTATTTACCCTCTCACTTCATACTGCTAAATAAATTATAACATGTATTATTACAGTTTGCAAGTATTTTTACAAATTTTGTAATATTTTAAAAGGAAAAGGGCGGAGATTTTAACCTCCGTCCTTAAAAATCAGCTGACTTCCTCCATCATTTCGCCGAAGAATAAATCTTCGTATGTGCCATATGAAAACTTCTCATGTAAAACAATCTTATTTAATGTTTCCTTGGGAAGCTTTGAAAGTCTCATAAAGAGCTTTGCGGTTTCATTTTCAAATGTTGGCAGATAGACTTTAGTCAAGAAGCCCAAGTCATTTTCCAAGAGCAGATCTGCCAATGATTCCGCGTTGAGTTTTACTAAGTTAGCCATTTTCTTCCTCCTAAAATATTGGAGGTATATCACCTCCAATTGTTATTGAAGGTGTATTAAAATATAACACCTAAATATATTATACCATCAATTTTGTTTTATGTCAAGTAATTTGCATTGTGTTAATTAAACTTTGTTGATATTCTACAAGTCTTTTAATTAAGTTTTTTATGGTTTTAGATACATCTAAATAATCTTTTTGCAAAATTTTATTTTTTATTACTTCTGTACCATGTTTTAAGTGATTTGATATTTCTTCTTTAGTACTATTTTTTATATCAATTGAAAAATAAGTAGCCACTCTAAAAAACAAATCCGCATCTTCTATTTTTTTGTTTCTGTTTTCTAACATTTTTCTTATAGAATTTAAAAATTTATTATATTCTATTATTGCATTTCCTACTTTGTTTATAAATATAGAATCTAGTCTTCTTTGTTTATCTTCTTTATCTTTTTTTATAATAAAAGAATATGTGTCTTTTTCCATTAATACTTCTTGATATAAAAATTCTAGTATTTCTATTTCATAATTTATTTTTTTCACAAAACCACTTCCAATATTTTTATTATGTGATTAATTAAAAAAAATAAAAGATTTTACTATCACAAAAAGTAAAATCTTTTATCTTTTTATTTTCTTTTTCCAAAAATGCTTAAAATTCTTATAAATATATTTATGAAATCAAGATACAGTTGCATTGCTAAGTATATATGAACTTTATCCTCTTCCATATCATTATTTAATATCATGTTTTTAGCAATTTGTATATCATATGCTGTTATTCCTAAAAACAACAAAAGAACTATTATATCTATTATTAAATTTAGTGTACCAAAATTTAATATTATTCCAACTATACTAAAAATCAAGCATATAAACAAACCAATATATAATATTGTTCCAACTTTAGACAAATCCATTTTAGTGTACATTCCAATAAGTGCAAATACTAAGTATGCAAGTGCACTTACAAAGAAAACCCAAATAATAGAGTTAATCTCAAATTCGAAAAATATAGTTGAAAGACACACACCATTTACTACTGCATAAATATAATACATAATCCTAACTGCAATTGGCGACAGCTTCCTAAAAAGTAGTGAAAAAATTAACACTACCACAAGCTCTACTATTGTCATTATAGGAAATATGTAAGAGACATACTCAAAATTATCCCTAATACTATTATACATAAAAATACTTACAATACCAGTAGCAAGAAGTCCTAAAAACATTTGTATAAATGTTTTTGAATAGATTTTATTTGTCACTTTTATTGGGCCATTTAAATCATTATTATCTTCGCTCATAAAACTACTCCTTTGTTTTTTTATTTCTTTTTAACAGAAAAACCAAATTTTCCTATTTCTTTACCTAGTTCATAATACCTTCCGTGCATATAGGCAATCAAGTCACATTTTTTCATATCAAAAGCACCTTTATCATCAAGGTATTTTTCATCTACAAAAATGTTTTTTACTTTTGCAAGAAACATATCATGACTTCCTAGCTCATTTATCTGAACCACTTCACATTCGATATTAATTGGAGATTCATCAAGTATTTTAGAATATTTATTTGTTCCATAACTTAGATGTAGTCCTAACTTCTCTAGTTTATTTTCATTTTTTCCAGATCTAACTCCTGCATAATCAGTTGCATAAGCCAAATCTTTTGTAGTAAGATTAATAGTAAATTCACCTGTTTTCTTTATTATATCGTATGAGTACCTTTCTTTTCTAAGTGATATATATGTCATTGCCGGATCTGTGCAAACAGTTCCAGTCCATGCTACTGTTAATATGTTATCTTTCTTTCCATCACCACAAGATACTAAAACTGCTGGTACTGGGTATACAAGTGTACCTGGTTTCCAAGACTGTTTACTTATTATAATCATCCCCTTTATATTTAAATTATACTTATTTTTTTGATTTTATATTCCTTATTATCCTTTTAAAAAATTTCTTAATGTTTTTTATTATTGGAAGTATGTATGTATATAAGAAATATATTGGCTTATTATATACTTTATCTACCTCACCAATAAATACTGTTACCCCTTCTTTTTTACAAAAGCCTGATTTAAATCTAAAAAGACCATTTTGTGGGTCCATATTTAAAACTCCGCCAAAATCATAATTTGTACACCCTGTTTCAAGTGCCCACTTTATCATTTCCCACTGCATTGCATAATTTGGCATTAAGTTTCTTTTTTCATTACTACTTGCACCATAAATATAAAATGCCTTACCTCCAAAATTAATGCAAATAGCTGCTGAAAGTGCTTCGTCTTCAAAACATGCAATATATATCCTTAAAAAATCTTTATATGCATTTAACATATCATAAAAATATGAATAAGCTCTGCAACCTATTTTATCTCTTTTACAAGTAATTTTGTATAATTCATAAAAAGTTTTTAAATCCTCTTCATTTGTAGAATATTTTACTTTTACTCCCTTTTTATTTGAAAGTCTAATATTATATCTAGTTTTTTCTGAAAAACATTTAAACAAGGTTTCTTCATCTTCACCATCTAATCTTAATATCATATTATGTACTGGCTGTATTAGTGACTCAACATCTGAATTTTCTCCTCTTACCTTGTATCCTTCTTTTATGTATAAGCTTTTCACATCACAAGAATCAATTATTTCTGGATCCATCTTCAATACAAAATACTTATACTTTTTTCTTAGCTCTTCTGCCTCTAGAACTAATTTTTTTATCATAGACATATCATTTTGTCTACATACTGGTCCTCTTGGGCAATATGCAAGATAGGAATTTATTTTAGGTAGTTTCTGTAAAAGAATAGACATAGATGCAACTATATTTCCATTTTCCTCTAAATATACTATTTCATTTATCCAATCTTTCTTTACACTTGCCCACAACACATCTTGCATAAGATTTGCACCATCAAAATTTCTTATAAAATTATTATACTTTTCTAGTTGTTTATTATCACTTTTATCTAAAATTGGCAATATTACTCACTCTTTTCTAATTTTTGTCCCTCTTTTGTATCTTTAACAATATATCCAAGCAAAAGAAGTTCGTCTCTATATTTATCAGAAAGTGCATAATCTTTATTTTTTCTTGCTTCTTCTCTACTTTTTAATATATTTAATACATTTTCTGAAATATCTATTTTTTCATTACTAATAGTATTTTCTCTATTTAAATCAAGAGACAATACATTATCAAACTTTAATATTAAACTATATATATCATTAGATTTTTCATTTTTTAGTGCCTCATACACTACTGAAAGTGCTACTGTCATGTTCAAATTATCATTTATTGCATCTAAAAATTTTGCCTCCAAATTTGAAATTATATTTTTATCTATCTTATTTGAAATTCCTCTATTTGATAAAACTTGCTCTCTTAATTTATTTAGAGAATTTTGTGATTGTTTTATACTATCCCATGTAAAATTAAGTTTTTTGGTAAAGTTAGAACTGTAAGAAAAATATCTATAAGCTAGTGGTTCTATTCCTTGCTTTTTTAAATCCTCAAGTGTATAAACATTACCTAGACTCTTTGACATTTTTCCATTATTTATTAGCAAAAATTCCGTGTGTAACCAGTAGTTTGCTGGTATTTTTGATGTAGCACCAAGGGATTGTGCTATTTCATTTTCATGATGAATTTGAATATGATCAACGCCACCAGTATGAATATCAAAAACTTCTCCTAAATATTTTCTTGACATAGCACTACACTCTATATGCCATCCAGGATAACAAACACCAAATTTACTATCCCATTTCATAATATGTTCTTTTGGGGCTTTTATCCAAAGTGCAAAATCAAGTGGATTTTTCTTTTCACTATCTACTTCAATTCTAGCTCCTGCTTGAACACCATCTACATTAGCCTTTGATAAATATCTACCATAGTTTTTTAACTTTGATGTATCAAAATATACACCCTTAGAAGTTTCATATGCATAACCATTATTCATTATCTCTATTACATATTTTTCCATATCTTTTATATGATCAGTGGCCTTAACTACATGTTCTGGTATTACTATATTTAGTGATTTTATATCACTCATAAATAAGTCTGTATATTTCTTTGCTATATCATATACACTCATGTTCATAATTCTAGCTGATTTTTCCATCTTATCTTCGCCAGTGTCTGCATCTGATGTTAAATGTCCAACATCAGTTATATTCATTACTTGTTGTACTTTATACCCGTTATATTCTAAAACTTTCCTTACAGTATCCATCAATATATACGCTCTCATATTTCCAATATGAGCATAATTATACACAGTAGGTCCACATGAGTAAATTCTTACTTCATCTTTTTTTATTGGTATAAATTCTTCTTTTTTTCTTGTTAGTGTATTATAAAGTTTTAACATATTTTTCCCCACCTTAATATGAAATATTATATAATATTATATGTTTTTTTTCAATCTTATATAATATTTTTTATGTTCATTTGTTGTTTTTTTTTACAAGTTGATATATAATTTGTTTGGTGATATAAATGGCCATTAATAATAAAAAGAAAAATATTAAAGATTTAGATAATGTATTTAAAATAATTGAAAAAAAAGAAAATATTGAAGAAAGTGAAGAACAAAAATCACTAAAAGAAGAAAAGAAAAAGGAAATGAAAAAAATAAGACTATTTTTAATATTAATACTTGGTTTACTATTAATATTAACTGCCTCATATATTTTATTTAGTGTCTATGAAAGTAGTACAAGCCAGTATGCAGAATTAAAATACAAAAATAGGACTAGCCTTATAATAAGAAATGTTGATGAAACATTGCTTTCTAATTATTTAGAAAAAGGGAAAAAAACAATAGTATCTTTTTGGGCATCTTGGTGTCCACACTGTAAAAATGAAGCCAGTGCACTTAATGAATTTATGATAAATAATCCTAATGTAAATTTTATATTAGTATCACATGATAAAGATATAGATTCTATTTCAACATACTTTAAAAATAACTCATCTTATAAATGGTTTGTTATA
>CAKPJL010000032.1 GCA_934162655.1 uncultured Clostridia bacterium
CCGCCAGCGTTCATCCTGAGCCAGGATCAAACTCTCGTTTAATATCCTTTTTCTCAAAATTTACGCGACTTTGTTTCTTCGCGAATTTACTTGTTTAATTGACGGTTGTACCCTATTGTACAACCTATATAAATTTGGTTCGTCTTTTTATATTGTTTATTTTTCAATGTGCTTTAAATAGTCACTTCAAAGTGACTAAATTTAGTTTAACATAAACTATAAAAAAAGTCAACTATTTTTTTATAATTTTTCATATTTTTTTATTAGTTTATATTTAACTAAGTTACTACTTATAGCAACGACATTTATGATAACATTTTTATTTGTATTTGTCAACACTTTTTAAAAAAATATTTCAAAAATATTACATTTTTTAAAAAGTGGTCAAATAGACCACTTTTAATGATTTTTATTTTTTAAACTCATAACCACATTTAGAGCAATATTTTGAATCAATTTCAGATATAGTACCACATTGTGGGCAAACTACTTCATGTATTTCCTCTTTTTTATCTTTTTTCTCATCCTTAAATTTTATAGGCTTTTGTTTAGTACCACATCCAGAACAAAAAGTGCTCTCAAGGGATATTGTTTTTCCACATTTTTCACAAACTCTTAGTTTTTTATTATAAAGTATTTTCTTTTCCATTTCATCTATTTGACTATTTAATTTATCGATCTTTTTGGCCTCTTTTGTAAACACCTTTCCTACATCTTCACCTGACTTATACATATCATATACTGTCTTTCCCATGGATTCATATATATCTGCTATTTCCCCCTCTTTTGAAGAAATAGACATTTTGAGTTTTGCCTCTTCAAACATTTTTCCAGATTTTTCTGCAACAGTATTGTATGTTTCAGTTGCTGCATCTCCTACTTTTTTAGATATTTCTGTTACTTTTTTCATAAATTCCATATAAATCCCTCCATATACAATTATTTTATACCACTATTTTTGGCTTAATTCAAGTTTTTTTAAAATTATTCTAATATTTTTTTTACTTTTTCTTTTACTTTTTCTATACCAACACTAGTATCAATATTTATTACCTTTATATTAGGTGCAATCTTTTTTAGTTCTTCTGCCATTTCCAAATAAACTTCTTGTTGTTTTATACTACTTTCAACTTTAAATTTAGCATAGTCAGGTAATGCTTTATCTTTTCTTAACAGTCTTTGTTGATATTCTTCTTTATTACTTAGATAAAGAGTAATATAGTATATATCATAATCCAATTTATTTAATCTATCTACTAAATTATAATAAACATCAGAAAAACTGTAGTCTTTAAATCCAAGTCTAGTATAATTTTCTTCAGTAAAGAATGTTCTATCAAACAATAAATTTATACTTTGATTTTGCATTTTCTCAATATAATCCATTAAAATATCATACATTATTTGAGCTTTTTTCTTTCCCTCTTTAGTGCTATCAGAAGTTCCAGATAATCTATATAGATTCGTATACTTTATAGAATACCTAATATAATCTGTAACTGTAGTTTTTCCTGCTCCTTGAGCACCTTCTACAATTATCATTTTAGAATTAGCCATAAAACCCCCCCATTTTTATAATACTTTATATATGATATCATATAGATTTTTTAAATTCAAGAAAAAAGTGGCTTATTTATTTGCCACTTTTTCTATTACCACATTTTCATTTTCATATTTTAATATGACTCTATCATTTTCTTTTATTTTGCCATCTAGCATCTCTTCTGCAAATTTATCTTCAACATTTGATTGTATTGCACGTCTAAGTGGCCTTGCCCCATAAGTTTCATCAAATCCTGTACTTGCTATATATTTTACTAAACTATCATCTACTGATATTTTTATCTTTCTAGCTTCAACTAATTTTTCAAAATCTTTTAACATTAATCTTGTTATTTTTTCAATCGAATCTTGTGATAATTTTTTAAACACTATAATATCATCTAATCTATTTAGAAATTCTGGTCTAAACACTCTTTTTAATTCTGACATGACTTCACTTTTAGTCTTTTCATAATCTTTTGTAGCATCACTTTTACTTATAAATCCCATAGATTTATTCTCTGTTATACTTCTTGCCCCAACATTTGAAGTCATAATTATCACAGTATTTTTAAAGCTAACTGTTCTACCATTAGAATCCGTTAATCTTCCATCTTCTAGTATTTGAAGTAAAATATTAAACACATCAGGATGTGCTTTTTCAATTTCATCAAAAAGTACAATACTATATGGTTTTCTTCTAACTTGTTCACTTAATTGTCCACCATCATCATAACCTACATATCCTGGTGGTGAGCCTATAAGTTTTGATACACTGTGTGGTTCCATAAATTCAGACATATCAAACCTTATCATTGAGTTTTCATTTCCAAATAGGTTTTCTGCAAGTGCTTTTGTAAGTTCTGTTTTTCCAACCCCTGTTGGACCTAAAAACATAAATGAACCAATTGGACGTTTTTCATCTTTTAGTCCAACTCTTGCCCTTTTTATTGCACGTGCTAAACACTCAACTGCCTCATCTTGCCCTATAACTCTTTGTTTTAAATTTGTATCTAATTGTTTTAATTTTTCACTTTCTTTTTCAGTTAACTTGCTAACAGGGATTTTTGTCCATGATGATACTACTTCACATATATCTTCTGATGTAACAGTGCTTTCTTTTTTCTCTTCTTTCTTTTTCCAAGCATCTTTTCTATCTTCTAATTTTTTCTTTAACTCTCTTTCCCTATCTCTTAATTTAGCAGCAGATTCAAAAGACTGTGCAATAATCGCCTCTTCTTTTTCCTTATTTACTTTTTCTAATTCTTTTTCAATATCTGATATTTCATCTGGCATTGTTACACTTTTTATTTTAATTTTTGAACAAGCTTCATCTATTAGATCTATTGCTTTGTCTGGTAAATATCTATCATTTATATATCTTTTGCTAAGTGTAACTGCTGCTTCTATTGCTTCTTGAGATATTTTTACTTTATGGTGTGCTTCGTACTTATCTTTTAGACCATTTAAAATCTTTATAGTATCTTCACTATTTGGTTCATCAACCATTACACTTTGAAATCTTCTCTCTAAGGCACTGTCTTTTTCTATATATTTTCTGTATTCATTTAAAGTTGTAGCTCCTATTATTTGTACCTCTCCTCTTGAAAGCAAAGGTTTTAAAATATTTGCAGCATCCATAGCCCCTTCAGCAGAACCTGCTCCAATTATAGTATGTAGTTCATCTATAAATAATATTATATTACCGCTTTTCTTGATTTCAGCAAGTGATTTTTTTAGTCTTTCCTCAAAATCCCCTCTATACTTAGCACCAGCTATCATCTGCGACATATCAAGTGAAACAATTTTTTTATTTTTTAGAACCTCAGGCACTTTAGAATCAACTATCATTTGTGCAAGTCCCTCAACAACAGCTGTTTTTCCAACACCTGGTTCACCAATTAAAACTGGATTGTTTTTAGTTCTCCTACTTAAAATTTCTATTATTCTTTTAATTTCTGCATCTCTACCAATAACAGGATCTAATTTAGATTCCTTTGCAAGTGTAGTTAAATACTTACCATATTGATTAAGTGTAGGAGTGTCCGAGTTTTTATCACCTACTTTTTCACCCTCTGAAAATGGAGAAACAGGTGAATCTTCACTTAACAATTTTAGTAAATCTGCAAATATTCTTTGTGGGTCTATATTTGCATCTATTAAAATTCTAACTGCTACACTATCTATTTCACGCATTAGTGAAAGTAGTATATGTTCTGTGCCTACATAATTTTGTCCCATTCTTTTTGATTCTCTTCTACTATTTTCTATTATACGTTTAGCCCTTGGTGTAAAATCAATTTCCTCTGGTTTAGTATCCATTACTCCATCTATTTTTAATATTTCTTCTTCTACATAACTTTCTTCAAGTCCTTGAGAACTAAGTATTTTACTTGCAAGTCCTTCTCCTTCTGCTACAAGACCATATAAGATATGTTCTGTTCCAATAAACGAATAATTATGCTCTAAAGAAAAATCTTTTGCAATTTCTAATACTTTTTCAGCTCTTCCTGTAAATTCATACATTTACTCCAACTCCTCTCTTATATATTTTGCCCTTTTTATTAAATCCTCTTTTTTATCAATATCCTCTTTATACACTAATTTTAGACTATTTTCTTGCATATTATCAAATATTTGTTGTACTTTTTTTAGATCAACACTGTCAATTAATTTTGTACTAACACCTACTCTTAAATATGAAAGCAAACTAAAAGTTTCTTCTTCCGTTATCTTTCTAGCATTTTTTAATATTCCATATGCTCTAAATATTTTATCTTCTAGATCAATACCGCGTGATAAAAGTATTTTTCTTGCATTTCTTTCTTGTTCAATTAAAGATGATATAACAATGCTTACTCTATTTATTATATCTTCATCTGTTATCCCAAGTGTCTTTTGATTAGATATCTGGTACATATATCCATAACCTGCCGTATTTTCTCCATAAAACCCTCTAACAGAAAGACCTATATCTCTTACTTGATTTAGGGTAGCTTCAAGTCTACCTAGCTGTGCAAGCCCTATTAAATGAACAAGTACAGACACTCTCATTCCACTTCCTACATTTGTTGGACAAGATGTTAAATAACCATACTTTTCACTTTTAGCAAATTGCAGTTTTTTACTTAAATCCTTTTCTACTTCTTTTACCTTGTCATAGCATTTTTTAGGATCAAATCCTTGACAAAAGCTTTGTGCCCTTATATGATCTTCTTCATTTATCATACATACCACACTACTATCTTTATTTTGAAGTATAGCAGTATTTTCTTTATCAACAAACTCCTTGGAAATTAAATGTTTTTCAACAAGTGATAGAAGTGTTGCATCATCTATATTTTTAGTATAAAAATAATCATATTTTTCTTTATTAACTGCTTTTTCTATTTTTTTACTTACATCTTGCATTTCTTTTTCATCAAGCATGTTTGGAAATTTTGTATCATTTAAATTTCTTGCAATTCTAACTCTAGTAGAAATAGCCACATCAAAATCTTTTATATTATTATCATCTGACATATCATCACCTACTTTTCTTGCATTTTTTTAATTTTATCACGAAGTATTACAGCTTTTTCATACTCTTCTTTTTTTACTAGATCTGCCAGTTCGCCTTTCATGATAGCAATTTTTTCTTCCTTTGTTAATTGATTTTTCTTTACGCCGTTTTTATTTTCTTCAATTTCGATGTGTCTTTTTTTACCTTGTAGTCTAAGTAGCAAATCATCTAAATTATTTTCAAATGCTACATAACAATTTGGGCAACCAAAATATCCATTTTTCAAGTATTTTTCAAATGTATATCCACAGTTATCACATTTATCTTCCTTTGTTTCTTCTATAAACATTTTTGGAACTACATTAAATATTGGAGAAAATATATCAGAAAAACTGCTAAAGCCAAATTTAGATGCACATTTACTGCAAAGATGTAATTCTTGTTTTACCCCATTTATATTTTCATAATATCTAAGTGTTGCCTCGTTTTTCCCACAACTTTCACATTTCATAAAACCCCTCCTTATAATAAATTAATAATCAAATTTTTAAATATATCAGCTCTAACCATATCTTTTTTTTCAAAGTCCACTTGATTTAGACTTTTATCAGATACAGCTGCTCTAATGATTTTTGCCTCTTTTTTATCTACGATATTATACATTAAAAAATCTTTTAAATAAACATCTACGACACTTTGTGACATTTTATTTCCAATCTTGTCAAATATATCAGATATACTTGGCTCTTCATAAATATTTACTTTAGATATTTTTATATATCCATTTCCTCCCCTTCTACTCTCAACATAAAAGCCAAGCTCTGGTATAAATCTTGTTGATATAACATAATTTATTTGTGATGGTACACAATTAAATCTATTTGCAAGCTCTGCTCTGCTAAGTTCTATTATTTCTTCTTTTGCCATTTCTTGCCTTATATATTCTTCTATTCTACTTGACAAATTCAAAAAAATCCCTCCTTTTTGACTTTCTTTGACTATTATATATCATTAGTCAGTAAAAGTCAAGAATAATTTATAAAAAAATAAAATGGCATTAACCATTTCATTTTTACATTAATTAAATTTTATTAATAATACTCATTCCATAATTATCGTCTAATCTTTCAAATTGTTCAATAATACTTAATGCTACAACATCACAAGAAATATTCTTTAAATTTCTATTATTTTGCAATTCTAATTTAATTTTACATTCTCACTAATATATAAAGTAATATATTTAGAATTTTCAATAACAAAATTTCCACTATACTTTATATATGAATCATCATCTGGTGATGGCTCTAACACCATTTTATAAGTATTATTTATATATAATTCCAATTCAACTTTATATTCCTCCATGCTACCAGCATATCCCAAAACTCTTTTTGATTTATATTTACCTATAATAGCCATTTTAACAGAATCAACATATGTGTCAATTGCTTTTACAAGTGGCAATTCACTAGAATCATCTATTTTCTCAAACTCAGTTATATTAGAAAGAGCTGCAATTGAGCAAGAAGAAAGATCCATTTTTAAAGTTTTATTTTCTGTTTGCTCAAACTTCAATTTTTCACTTATATCTATATAAGTATTTTCACTATAAACTCTGTTTATTAATAAATTAACATCTTTTCCTTCTTTTTTATAAGTTCCTGTATATGCACCGTACATATCAGCATTGCTAAATGCTAATTGGAAAGTTTCATTTTCAATTATTTGTAATTCGTATGTAAAGTCATTAATACTGCATCTATATTTTCCTATTATTTCATCTTTTGATATTTCGCTTTTAATTTTATTTTCTTCCTGTTCTAGTATTTCTCCTGTTTGTGTGTTTTCTATATTCTCTTTAAAAATTACAAACTTTAATAGTGCAAAAATTCCAACAATTAATATTAATCCTATTAAAATTGCTAATACAACCTTTTTTCATTATATTTCCCCTTGATATAATATAAATTAAAAAATTTAAGTATTAAATACATCTTTTTTTAATATTCTTAAAAAGTAACTATTATTTTATATTTTATTAATAAAACACTATATTCATTTAACTACATTTCACTATTCATAAAGTCTTTTAGTCTTTTACTTCTAGAAGGATGTCTTAACTTCCTTAAAGCTTTTGCTTCAATTTGACGAATTCTTTCACGCGTTACATCAAATTCTTTTCCTACTTCTTCAAGAGTTCTCATTCTTCCATCTTGAAGTCCAAATCTTAATTTTAACACTTTAGCTTCTCTTGGAGTCAAAGTTTGCATTACTTCTTCTATGTGTTCTCTTAGCAACACATCTGCTGCTTGTTCAGCTGGTGACAGAGCATCTTCATCTGGTATAAATGTTCCTAGATTACTTTCGTCTTCTTCTCCTACTGGAGTTTCGAGCGAAATAGGTTCTTGTGCAACTTTTAACACTTCTCTTACTTTTTCAACAGGCATTTCTAGTTCTTCTGCTATTTCCTCTGGTGTAGGCTCACGCCCTAATGTTTGAAGTAGATGTCTTGAAGTTCTAATTAATTTATTTATAGTTTCAACCATGTGTACTGGTATTCTTATAGTTCTTGCTTGATCTGCAATTGCACGGGTAATTGCTTGTCTTATCCACCATGTAGCATAAGTGCTAAATTTATACCCTTTTGTTTGATCAAACTTTTCAACTGCCTTTATAAGCCCTAAATTTCCTTCTTGTATCAAGTCAAGGAAATGCATTCCACGACCTATATATTTTTTAGCTATGCTTACAACAAGTCTTAAATTTGATTCTATAAGTTGATTTTTCGCTTCTACATCGCCATTTACCATACGAGTTGCAAGTTCATTTTCTTCCTCATATGTCAAAAGTTTTATTTTTCCAATTTCTTTTAAAAACATTTTAACCGGGTCATCAACTGCTAAATTATCTGTAAATGACATATCATCAACATCGTCTAGCAAAATATTTTTTTCAATTTCTGTTATATCTTCTAAGTTAGGCTCAATATCAAGCTCTGCTACTGAATTATCTAAGTTATCTCCTGTTGTATTTACTGAATCTTGTTCTAAAATTTCAACTGGTTGTTCTTCTTTTGCATCATTTTCATTTATTTCTTTATTTGATTCTTTATTTTCTTGCTCTTGTTCTTCTTTTACTTCTTCTACATCAGGATCAATAGTAATTTCAAGATTAGCCTTTGCAAGTTCATCATAAATTAAAGCTACTTGTTTTGGAGTTAGTTTTTCTTGTTCTATAAACTCTTTTAGTTCCTTATAAGTAATATCTTCTCTCTTTTTTACATTCTTTAAGAACTCTTTTAATTTAGGTGTTTTGATATCACTTATTTTTTCTTCTTTTTCTTCATTTAAAGAAACTTGTTCATTTTTCTTTCCCATTTTTTTAATCTCCTTTATTTTTTAGAAAGTTCTAATATAATTTGATTAAGTTCTACATTTAATATTTCACTTTCGTCTTTTGAAATATTTTTACTTAGTTCGTTTATTATCTCATCTCTTCTGATAATTAATGATTCTTTTTGCTTTTTTTGTAAAACTTCTTCTAGTAATTTTTCCTTATTTTCAGAAACATCTATATACATAACATCAGTTATTTCTTTTATTAATTCATCATCATCTATTTTTGATAATATATCCACCTTAGACAAGTCATAATTAATGCTTAATTCTTTGATTTTATTATATATCTTTCTTAATTTTTCATCTTCTATGTTGTTTGAATCTATTTTATCAAAGATAGTATTTTGTATATTTTTATTTTTAGATAGTAAAAGTGCAATTATATACTTATCGTATTTCTTTTTATTATTATATATCATTTGCATTTTTTTGTCTATTAATTGACTATCAAATCCAATTTCATTTTCGATATTTTTATTTAGCTTTTTTTCTACCTCTTTAATTATTGGACCTTCTCCTATTTTATATTTTTTTGAAATTTTTTCTATATACATCTGCCTTTCAATATTATTTGCTATACCTGCTAAAATTATTGAAATACCTGTTAATAATTTTATCTTTTGGTCCATATTATTTAAATCTATACCATTTTCCAACTTTTCTATCTTAAAATCAACTAATGATATACTATTTTTAAGACAATTCTTAAATCTCTCTAAACCATATTTATTTATATATTCGTCTGGATCCTTTGTGTCTTGTTTGTCAAGTTTTAATACCTTAACATTTAACCCTTTACTGCTTAAGATATTAAGACCTCTCATTGTTGCCTCCTGTCCTGCTGAATCTTGGTCATATCCTATGATAACTGTATCTGTATATTTTTTAAGTAGCCTTGCTTGGTCATCCGTAAGGGCTGTCCCAAGTGATGCCACAGCATTTGTTATGCCAAATTTTTGAAGTGATACAGCATCCATATATCCTTCTACAATCAATATATATTCTTGTTTTTCTCTTTTTGCAAAATTTAGAGCATATAAATTTCTACCTTTGGAATATATTTCAGTTTCTGGTGAATTAACATATTTTGGTAGTGATTTATCAAGAACTCTACCACCGAAAGCAATTACCCTATCTCTCACATCAAAAATCGGAAATATTAATCTATTATTAAATCTATTATAAAACTTACCATTATCGTTTTTTATTACTACGCCTACACTTAAAATTTCTTTTTCATTATATCCTAAATTTTGTAAATGTTTTATTAACTCAATGGCAGATCTATCATAACCTATGCCAAATTTTTTAACTGTTGTGGCATCTAAATTTCTTTTTATAAGATAATCTGACAATTCAGATTTACCTTTTTTTAATGTTTCATTTAGACACTTGTTAAAATATATAGCAATATCTTTACTTACATCAAACATTCTATCTTTTGCGACATAATTTTCATTTAAATTTGCATTTTTAGTATAACTCCCTTTAATTTCATACTTAGAAAGATCAATATGTGCTCTGTTTGCTAGTAATTCTAAACTTTCAGTAAAATCAAGATTTTCTATTTTCATTATAAAAGAGATTACATTTCCACCAACAGAGCAACCAAAACATTTAAATATTTGCTTGTCCTGTGAAACGCAAAAAGAAGGTGACTTTTCTCTATGAAATGGACACAAACCTATAAAGTTTCTTCCCCTCTTTTTTAGTGGGACATATTCAGATACAACATCTACTATATCAGTTACTGATATAACTTCTTCAATTAAATCATCTGAATAATATGCCAAAAAAGTTCACCTTCCTTTACACACAAACTACTTGTTACATATTTTATGCAACAAGTAATTTTATTCTTTCTTCTCTATTTAAGTATATATTTGATGTATTTACAATAGCTATAATAATTAACATGGCAGTAAATATTAGCTGATAAATAAACATATTTAAATTAAAAATAACCATAAAAGAAAACATTAATAAAAACAGTAGTTTTATCATAGTAGATTTAGTATCATATCTTCTATTTAATACAAATGCTAATACTTCCATAAACAATATATAAATAATTAAAACCGTATAATATGCTCTTGAAGT
>CAKPJL010000033.1 GCA_934162655.1 uncultured Clostridia bacterium
ATATAATAATAGCTATACCATAATTATTTACAATTTGATAAATAAAATTAAGTAAATAACCAAAAATATTTGCAAAAAAAGCAAACAATAAAATCACCTCATTTAATTAAGTGGATCATATCCACCTTTTGAAAAAGGATTACATCTTAAAATTCTTTTAATTCCTTTAAAAATACCTTTAATTGCTCCATATTTTTCTATAGCTTGTCTTGTGTATTCTGAACAAGTTGGATAGAATTTACACTCTACCCCATTTTTACGAAAATATATTGATATATTTTTTTGTTTCTTGTATAATTTATGTACATGAGGTGATATTTTTGAAGAAAAATAATGTTATTAAAAAGCAAGAAAGATTAAAATTCATTGAAGCTATCATTTATGCAATACTTATTATTGTAACAATTATTGCAAACACATATGGCAGTATATATATAAAACTTATACCATTATTATTTTTCTTAGGAATTATAGGAAAAGTTGTGTTTTCAAGACCGGCACTTACATCACTTTTTGGTGGTACTTTTTCAATTATAGTAATGCATATTAATGGAGCATATACAATTAAAGAAATATTGGTACTTGGTTTAACAAATACACTACTTATTTTAATTGGAGAAATATTTGGAATATGCCTTATCACTTGTTATAAAACAACTAATAATAAAAATATATCTACTTTAGATAAAGTAAAAAACTATATAATATCAGTATTATTTTTTGTTCTATGCATTTATATGACATTTTATATGAGTGGTAATATTTTTAGATTTAAAAATTCTGAATATAGACTTATGGAATATTTAAGAAGTAATTATGAAAATTTAACTTTTGAGGTAAATGGTTATAGATACATACCATATGTTAATAGAGGATATATATTTAAAGTAAAAAACATTCAAAATGAAAATACATATAAATTTGTAGTATATGAAAAGGACACATTAGAAATATATGATGGATTTAAAACTAGCATTTTAAAGGTTAAAAATAATAATATAAATAAGTTTATTGCTAATAATATTAGTATTGATAAGATAAAATTAGAAGCACAGTACACAAAGTATAATGAGGTATGTATAAATGCTATTGTTACAGTAGATAGTGATAATTTTTATGATGAAGCGTCTGACCTAATAATTAATTTTATTTCTAAATTAGTTTTATATAAGGATTTAGACGAAATTACTGATATAAACATTATAGTAAAAAACGATAAATATATACTTAGTACGACTTCTTTTTCTCTAAAAGATTATATAGAGCAAATGTCACAATCAAAAGAGAAAGAATATATTATAAATATGTTAAAAGTTGAATTCTTTGACTTTTAATAGGGATGGAGGAAAAATACTTGGTAAACTATACAAAACAAGAGAGAAGACTTTCTTTAATTACAGATATAGTTATATTTTTACTTCTTTCATTTTCAGCATTTTTATTGCTAAATATATTTAAAGAAATATTTTTGACATATTCGTTAGAGTCAGACAATTTGGTAGAGGTCTCTAGCACCCAAGACTTAATAGAGTTTGAAAACATAGAATATGTAAATAAAATTAAAAATGAATTTTTCATAAATGTAAAGTATGGTAACAGTCAAAAAGATGTTGCAAAAAGTGTTGGTGCTAATGTACAAACAAGTAGTCCAATAATCAATAATAATTTAAAATTAATATATAGTTCTTTAAGTAAATATAACAAAGAAATGTTTGAAAATTTTCAAAAAGAAGGTTTAAAAATAAATATTATTATATTTGATAGCTTTAATAATGATAACTTAGCTCTTGCATCTAAAAATAAATTAAACCAATTTACTATTTATTTAAGTAATGTGGTAAGATTAGATAGAGCTTTGCACCATGAAATGTGTCATGTATTAGAATATTATATGTCAAATAAAAATGTTGAGTTTGATTATTGGGATTATTTAAATCCAGATGACTTTTCATATAATAATTCAACGGAAGGAATAAGTAGCAAATATATATATTATTTAAGTAATTATTCTCAAGATAATATGTCAGATACATATTTTGTAACAAAATATTCAAAAGTAAATGAGAAAGAAGACAGAGCAGAGATATTTGCAGAAATTATGAGTTCTACTATGCCACTTCAATATATGGATGATAAGACACCTATATATTATAAGGCAAAATATCTATTTAAAACTATAAATAATAATATTTTGTATGCAAATTTAGAAAAAATATAGAAGTTGATTTTCTATTACACTTATGATATAATACTGTACGTAAAATGGGGGACTTTATATGAGTGATTCTATACATAAAAAAGTTAGAATATTATTTATTATTACATCCATGTTGCTTATGATTTTTGGGTGTGGTTTCTCATGCATAAATGCATATGATGATTCAAAAGAACAAGAAAAAAATGAATTTTTTGAAAACCAAAAGTATATTGAAGAGTATATAACAAATATAAAAGAAAATATAGCAAAGATAGATGAAGTAATACTCCAGATGAAATCTCAAAAAGAATATGAAAAATATCCTGCCGTAAGATTAAATGTACAAACACCGTTTGTTGGAATATCGGCAATAGTTGAAAATAAGCTAATTGTTAAAGAAAATGTATCAATATTTGATACATCAAAAAAATATTCTATAAGAACAATTGTAAGCAAAAGAAAATTTAAGATACCATCATTTACAATAGGTGATATTGTCATTCTTACAGAAGAAATAGATTTAGATAGTAGCACACTTACAGCAAAGGAACAAAATTTAGTATTAAATAGTTTAAAAACATATTTAAAAAGAACACAAGAAACTTTAGAATTTGTAAATAATCAAAAAAATAATATTTTTAGAGAATACATTCCAAAAGATATTACATCTGGTGTGCAGAAATTGAAAGATAAAATAAGTAGTTTACAAAAAGAATTAGTAAGTACAGACAATTATATGTTATTTATATATTTTCAAGATGAAAGCAAGTTATCTTATATCGAGCTAAACGAAAAATATACTAATATATATAATAAGTGTACAGATATTTTAGAAAAGCTAGATGATATCTTAATTTCAAGGCAAGAAGTTGAAAACATAGAAAATGAATTAAAAAATATTACCCAAGAGTACGAAAAATATAGGGAAAAATTAGAATATATATATGATAATTATAAATTAAATGTATCATACCTTACTCATTTAAACAGTATAGATAAAGAATTACAATCAAATATAGATTTTATTGATAAGTTTGTACTTTCGTCTACTAGCAAAGAAGAAATACAAAGTATTAAACTTGATCAAGAAATGGAAAACAATATATATAATGAATTTGTTACATATCAAGTTAAAGAAAATTATGATGTAAAACGCAAAGATTTAATTGAGAAAATAAAAGATTTTAAGTTGAAAATAGAAAAAGAAATAGATCTTTTAAAATCTTCAAATAGTAGTGCAGATGGCAATAAAGAAAGGGTATATGAAGATGAAGAGTATTTAAATAAGGTTTTAAATATTCAAAGTGAATACACTAATATATTTAAGAATTGTATTAAAGTCTTTTATGAAGAAAACTATCAAAACATTATAAAAAATTGTTCAAATAAAATAGAGAAAATAAGTAAATATACTGATGCTATGGTGGCTAGATATATGAAAGATATATATTTTGATATACCACAAAAAATAGATGAGTCAAATAAATATTTGCCAAGCTTTATATTATACATGGACAAATGGGCAGGAGAAATACAAAATAGTATAGATACTCTAATTAAGCATAATATATCTATTAATGAAATATATGATGATCAGATAAATAGTGGTAATATAAAGAGCTAAAAGAGGGAATTTATATGGTAAAGAAGGAAAATGAAAAAAACTTATCTATTACAAATAGAGATATTAACTTTAAATATGACATTATAGAAAGATATGAATGTGGAATAGAATTAAAAGGTACAGAAGTTAAATCAGTAAAAAAAGCTATGTGTAATTTAAAAGATAGTTTTGCACTAATAAAAAGTAATGAAGTTATATTAAAAAATATGCATATAAGCCCTTATGAAATGGGAAATATAAATAATGTTGATCCGACAAGAGATAGAAAATTACTTTTAAATAAATCAGAAATATTAAAATTATCTTTTAAAGTAAAACAAGGAGGTTATACCTTAATACCATCCAAGGTGTACATATCAAGGAGATATGTTAAAGTTGAATTATGTCTATGTAAGGGTAAAAAGCTTTATGATAAAAGAAATTCAATAAAGGAAAAAGAAGCAAAAAAACAGGTGAATTTGTTTAAAATATAAAGAAAGTAACGTCTTTAAGGCGTTATTTTTTTATATAAGTATTTCCTAAATATTTCATATATATTACAAAATGTATAAAAATAAATATATTTTTTATAAATACTTGACATTTTTTTTTTTTTTGTGTACAATTTTGCTGTCGATAAAAGACAGGAGGGAGAAAATATATATGAAAAGAAAATTAAAAAAATTAAGTTTAGTTCTTGGCTTAATTTTAATGGCATCATTTACTATTGGAATAAGTAAAGTAAGTGCTGCTGAGACAAAAGCTATTAAGTTTGAAAGCAGATGTGTTATGGAAGCTATAAAAAAAAGTGATATGTTTCCTAAAGTTACTGATGATATGGTAGACTTAGAAAATTTAACTTTAAATCTAACGCAAAAACAAATTGATAGTGTGAAAAGCTTTAGACTTGGTGCATCTAGTTCTTATGATGAAGAAAACTTATATTTAGACACTGAAAAAAATATTGTAGAAATTGAGGGAGTAGAATATAAAAAAATATCATTAAAAGGAATTGAAAATTTTAAGAATATAGAAAGTATTAACATGTATAATGCAGCATACGGCAATTTATATGGACAAAAATATTTGGACCCAAAATTTCATATACAAATAGATTTAAGTGAATTGGAAAAAAATACTAATATAGCTTTTCTCAGTTTAGATCAGGATAATTTTGACTATTTAAATATTGAATCAATAGGAAAATTGCCAAATTTGTGCAATTTAAGTATAGAGTATGTTGGAAATGAAGTATTAAAAACGAAATCAATTGATATATCAAAAATATTTCCATTAACTACTAAGAACGAACAAGTAAGAATAAATATAGATGGTTGTACATTTAGCGATGAAGAAAAGATGTGGAATTATATTGCTTCAAATCCAGATAAAAAATTTTGGCTAAGCATTATGTCAAGCAAGTTAACTCATATACCAAGTTTAAAAAATGTAGAAATTGCTTCATTATATGGGAATAATATAGAAAGTATAGGTGATGTAGCTAATATTGATACTTCCACTGGAATATATAATATAGTTGCAACCTTAGAAGATATAAGTAGATTTGTTTATGAAACTGATATAAATGGAAATAGAGGAAAAAGAGAAGATGGTAAAGATGGACTTAATGAAGTTTCTGTATGCTCTATCCCGCTTTGCTTTCAAAGATTAAATGAAGTTACAGATAACAAGTCATATGATTTGCCAAAAATATTTGAGACAGCTTTAAAAATTGATAAGTATTCATATCAAGGTGGGGATGCTAAGAAATTTAGTGAACTAGCAATTGATAATGATAGTTATCCTTCATGGTGGAGTGATGGAACAAAATTAGAAGTTGTTGGTGCAACACTATCAGCTGATAATAAACAAGTAATATTTGCAGATGATGCAAAAGATGGAGATGTTGCAACAGTTGAAGTGTTAGGTGGTATAGCACATGGAACAAAACTAACACTAACATATAAAGCACCAGTTCAAGAAGAAAAACCAGCAGAAGATAATAAGGAAAGTAATGCTGATGATAAGAAAGAAGAAACAATAATTGATAAAGTTTACAATTTCTTAGAAGGGGCAAATCAAACTTATAAAAAAGGTGATAATACAGAAGTTAAGTTTAGAATAGATGGAAGTTTAGAATTATTTGACAAAGCATATGTTGATAGTATAAAACTTGATAAATCTTCATATACTTTGGAAGAAGGTAGTACAATAATAAAATTAAATAATGACTATGTAAATACTCTAAGTAATGGAAAACATGAATTAAGTGTTTCATATACTGATGGAAAGACAGCAACTACATCATTTACAATTCTTGCACCAGATTTCAAACAAAATCCCGATACAGGTGTGACAAGCCTTTTAGCTATTCAAGCAGTAAAAATATAAAAATTTAGCTAGTAAGAAAAAATCTTACTAGCTTTTTTATTTTGAAATAAACATGACGCAAATTATTTTACCATAAGTTTTACTATCTGTAATTCCTATTCCTATATAATTATAACTTGTAGATAATATGTTTTTTCTATGAGTATCAGAATTCATCCAGGAGTTAAATGCTTTTTGAATACTTGAATTACCTGCAATGTTTTCTCCTGCTGTATTATATGATATTCCTAAATCTTGCATTAACTTAAAAGGACTTCCATATGTTTTTGAGGTGTGTGAAAAATAATTATTTTTTACCATATCATCAGATTTTATTTGAGCAGCATCAGAAAGTGATTTATCAGATGAAAGTGCAGATAAATTTGCTTCTTTTCTTGCGTTATTTATTAATGTAAGTAGTTCGTTTTTTAACGCGATATTATCATTTACTGTACTAATACTTGGGGTATTATTTGCAGTTGTATTATTACTTTTATTAGATGTGGAGTTATTTGAAGAATTAGATGTTGTAGTTGTACCAGTTTTAGTAAGTAAATCAGATCTAATAAGACCTATTAAGTTGTTTTTTGAAACTATCATTGAAAAATTACCAATTCTTCCAATTACTTCAACTTGTGCATCCTTAACTAATTGATAGTATGAATTATACGAGGTTGAAGGACCGCTTCTAACAATTGCTTTTTTTACATTTACAGTAGCATAATATTTTTTAAAATTTTCATACACCGCAGCATTAGGTAGAGAAATACCACTTTGTTTTACATATTTTTTAGAAACAGCACCTACTTGAGAGTTTGTAAGTTCAACAATATAAAATCCATTTACTTCACCAACCATTTTTAGTTTAGTGTTTATTGGTAGAGTTTTTATAATTTTAGAGGAAGTATTTGCAAATACTCTTAAATTGACTCTTGCAGTTGTTATACCATATTTTGGTTTATAATTAGTATCAGAGTAGCCAAAAACATTTGTAATTAGACAAAGTGTAATAAATACTATCATCATTATTAACAGTCTAAGTCTTGTAATTTTTTTCATTTGTATCACCTTACTATATATATATTAAGCTTGTACAACTTTTAGAATTAAAAAATTAAACTAGTTTTGTAATAAAATGCAAGAAATATATATTATGAGGTATAAACTTTATATAATGTATAAAAATAAAATAAGAGGTGGGAAAATGGAAAAGACAAGTGGTAATGTTTTTTGGAGAAAAAAAGATGAAATAAAAAATACTTATCCGTATTTAACACACGATACGACAGCTGATGTGCTAGTTATAGGAGGAGGAATAAATGGAGCACTTACTACATATTTTTTAGCAAAAGAGGGTGCAAATGTTGTTGTAGCTGAAAAAAATATTATAGGGTATGGTTCTACTATTGCGTCTTCTGCAATACTTGAATTTGATGCGGGAATTGATTTATATAAATTACAAAAACTTATAGGAATAAATGAGGCAAAAAAGATGTATGAACTATACCTAAACGCTATTGATGATATACAAAAAATAGATGAGGAAATAGATTTTGATACAGAGTTTTCAAAAAAGAACAATATATATATTTCTAATAAATTTATGCAAAAATCTAATGTTTTAAGAGAATACGAAGCAAGAAAAAATGCTGGATTTGAAACAAATATGATAGATAGTAGTGATTATATAAATCTAAATAGCGGTATTATAACAAAAAATGCAGCGGCTACCATTAATCCTTATGTATTTACTCAATGTTTATTTGAATATTTAAGTAGTTTTGAAAATGTTCAAATATATGAGAACACTAAAATAGAAGACATAAAATGTAAATATGATGAGGTTATAAGTAAAACTAATAATGGGTTTATAGTAAGGTCATCAAAATTGATATTCTCAACTGGTATAGATACTTTAAAATATGTAAAAGACTTACCAATAGAACTTTACAAAACCTTTACCATTGTTACAAGACCACTTGACAACATTAACTGTAAAAAATTTGATTTTACCCTAAAAGATATGCAAGAGCCTAATCATTATCTAAGATTTTCTAAAGATAATAGAGTAATATATAGTGGTGAAAATGTTAGATATATAGATAGATATAATGATGAAAGATATTTTGATATGGTTTCAAATGATAAATATAGAAAATTACTACTTTCACTTCAAAAAATGCTTACAAGTGCTGATAATATATCAATAGAATATGCTTATAATGGTACTGTGGCTAAAACAAAAGATGGACTTCCAATAGTAGACGAAATAGATAATATGCCTAATTGCTTTTGCAATTTGAGTTTTGGTAATAATTCTATTGTGGGTGCCACAGTTGGAGCAAAAATGCTCACAAATGCTGTTAGGGGACTATACACCAAAGAGATGAATTTTTTAAAAGTAAATAGATAATAAAAAAGGTAATGTACTATAAAAGTATATTACCTTTTTTAAAAAAAATCCTTCATTAAAGTATCATTTAATGAAAGACATATTATAAGGAAATTTTAATTTTGAACTTAAATTATTGAAGTTCTTTTAACTTGTGCAATTGGAATTAAATATGTAATTTAAGTTTAAATATAATATTTAATTACATCATCATAATTATATAATATTTAGTTTTAAATTTTCAATAGTTTGAGTTAAATTTATTGAAAAAATTTTAGTTTTATTGTAATATATTTATGAAAGGTGAATTTATGGGAAACGATAACAAATTTACGGGAAGAGTAGTTGAAGTTTTATCTAATTTATGCAATATAGAAATTGATAATTATAAAATTATAAGTGCAAAGATTAGTGGCATTTTAAAAAAAGATACAACTATAATGGTAGGTGATATAGTAGATGTTGAATTCTTATATGGTACCTATGTTATAAAAAGTGTAAAAAAAAGAAGTAACTTCTTTATAAGACCACCGGTTGCAAATATTGATAACTTAATTATATGTATTTCACTAAATGACCCGAAACCAGATTATTTACTACTTGATAAACAATTAATATTATGTCAAAATAAAAATATTAAACCAATAATTTGCCTAAATAAAATTGATATGATATCAGATAATGCTCATCTAAAAGATGAAATAAATTATATAAAAAAAGTGTATGGAACTTTAGGTATAGATATTTGTTTTGTTAGTGCAAAACAAAATATAGGTATTGATGAGTTAAATAAAAAAATTAAAGGGAAGGTTTCAGCTTTTTCAGGAAATTCAGGAGTAGGTAAGTCATCTATAACTTCTATCATATCAAAAAATGAGTCTATTGAAATAGGTGAAATATCAAAAAAGAATTTGAAAGGAAAAAATACAACAAAATATATAAAACTATATGATATAGGTGAAAATACTTATGTTTTAGATACACCAGGCTTTTCAAGTTATGAATTATTTGATATAGGATACAAGGACTTAAAAAATTATTATAAAGATTTTTTAAAATTTAAGTGTAAATATGAGGATTGTTCTCATGTATTAGAAGATGAATGTGAGATAAAAAAACAAGTAAATCTTAAAAATATAGATAGTAAAAGATATGAAAGATATAAATATATATATAAAGATTTATACGAAAAGGACAAAAGAAAATATAAGTAGGAGTTAAACATATGAAAAATATTTTAGTTTCCATTTTAAGTGTTGAAGATAAGGTAGGGGCAATAGCAAAATTAAAAGAAACTGGAGTCGGAGTCCATCTTGATATAATGGATGGAAAGTTTGTAAAACCATTGGGCGTAAAACTTGATATAGTGCAGAGCGTAAAACAAAACAATCTTTTTTGTGATGTACATCTTATGGTATCAAAACCATTAGAAGATGGTTATATAAGTAAAGCTTTAGATTTAGGAGCAGATTCTATAACAATTCACTATGAAATAGAAGAATTTGAGAGAGTACTTAGATTTTTACTTTTAGAAAAAAATAAAAGAATGCATGAGGGAAAAAATCTTGAAATTGGTGTAGCTATAAATCCTAAAACATCAATAGATGTGTTAACTAGATTCTATAAGCTTATAGATAAAGTTCTAGTTATGTCGGTTGAACCAGGATATGGTGGACAGAAATATATAGAGTCTACGGATATGAAAATTGATAAAATAAAAAAGCAATTTGGTATAAAAGTAGAAGTAGATGGTGGTATTAATAAAGAAATTATAAAAAAAGACGTTATGAAGTATGTTGATGATTTTGTTATAGGAA
>CAKPJL010000034.1 GCA_934162655.1 uncultured Clostridia bacterium
TGACAAATCTGGCATTGTTTTTCCGTTTTCCCAACGACTAATTGATTTATCTGTAACTCCCATTTTCTCTGCAAGTTGTTCTTGCGTCATATTTTTTTCTTTTCTTAATTCAGAAATAAATTTTCCTATCTTTTCTTGATTCATAATTATCCCTCTTTTCAAAAAGAATTATATAAAATCTATATAAATATTTACAGGACATAAAGTGAGAGTTTAATAAATTGTAATTTAACAATTACTTAATATCAAAATTTTCTGTTTTCAAATCACAATAATATCACCACTTGTTGCAGTAATTTTAAAACACAATAATCTGGATCAGTTACACCTTTTTTATAAAACAATGTATCTCCTTTTTTCCAAATCATATTTTTAGTTTTTTGGTCTGTTAATACTTCCATTTTTCCTTTTAGCATTACTCCCTCATATTTAATTAATCCTTTGTGATAAAAGTAAATACTAGCATTTGGATTATTTTTATACTGATTAACTCTCATAGATGAAGTATTTGTAGAAAAGCAAAATTCTTTTAATTCTAACCTTTTTCTAGGTTTTAACATTGCTTTTACATTAGGATAGTTTTCATTATCAATAGAGCATATAAAACTAACTTTTTGTTTATCAATAAATTTTTCAATTTTCTTTAAATCCATAATACTTCATCTCACTTTCAAATTACTATTTTTCTTTCTAATCACTAATTGTAATTTATCTTTCTAATTTCATATATAAATGTGATATTACTTTTAATGCTTGTAGTACATATTTTTTTATATTGTTTATTTCTTTATTAGATAAAAATAGATGTGTTGCTTTTACTGAATATTCCCATACTTCTAATAGTTGACTTATTAGAGTTATAGTTCTTTCTTTTACTTCAATTATTTCCATTTTTATATACTCCTATGTATATCATCCATCGCTATCTCTCTTTTACCATTTTTATTGGTAAATATTGTATCATTTAAAAATGAAAATGACAAGCGTTTCTTATATTTTTTTGATTTTTCTGTTTTACAAAATTTATAGCACGGATTTATTAAATTTCCGTGCTACAAATCTAACTTTCAAAGTAAAATGCCAATCTTGAATTATCTCTAATAAATTTCTCTTCAAAATTGTTATTTGTAAATTTTTCTATAGTTTTCCTCCAAAATTTTTGAGCTCTTTCATTTTTTATTAGTGTTCTAACTTCCCATTTTCCTTTATATATATAAAACATTTTGTTTGCCATAAATGTACCTGCTCCCATTTTTCTATACTTGTTAAGAACAAAAAATTCAGCTATTTCGTTCATATTTTCTTCATTATATCTCTGTAAAACAAATCCAGCTAACTCATTATTGTATTTTAATATGTATGGATGTCTATTTTTATCTTGCCAATATCTTTCAACATATTTATTCATTACATATAATCCAGAATCTAACATTATAAATGTTGCAGTTTCATCTTCAAAAAAGCTAAGTTCATATGTATATAACTGCATCAAATTATATATTATATTTTTATCTTTTTCTTCAACTTTTATTAGATCAAATTCCTTTTTCTTTCCATCCTTTCTTTACAGATTATATCTTCCAATTTACTTATATAATATTTATTTTTGTTTATCTTTACATATATTTTCTAATATTCTAAATTAAATATTTTCATTGCATACTCTTGACTTAAGCAATTACTTTAACTTTCACATCCAAATTTTTATGTTTTTCTTTGCCAAATCTGCCTTTTGACTCAAAAGATATAATCTCTAAAACCATATCAAAATAAAGTATTACATGTCTTGTTTTAGTTGTAACACTGCTACACATTCCACATGACTTGTATGAGGAAACATATCAACAGGCGTTATACTTACCGTATTATACTTACTTTCTAGTAGTTTCAAATCCCTTACCATTGTTGATGGATTACAGCTCACATACCCTATTTTTTCAGGCTCAAAATCTAGGATATATTGTATACTTTTCTCATCTAGTCCCTTTCTTGGTGGGTCAATTACAATAACATTTGGTTTTATATTTCTTTTTTTATATTCCTCAATTTTATCTTCGACTGCTCCTGATATATATTCAGCATTTAAGATATTATTTTCTTTTATATTTAAGTTAGCCATTTTCACAGCCTGCATTTCTATCTCAATACCATATACTTTTGCTACACTATTTGCAAGAAATATTCCAATAGATCCAACACCACTATAAAGATCAAATAAAATATCATCTTTTTTTAAATGTAAATTATTTTTTAAAGTCTCGTATAGAATTTCCGCTTGAATTGTATTTACTTGAAAGAATGATTTTGGTGAGATGAAATATTTATAATCACCTATATAATCTGATATATATTCATCTCCATATATTTTTAATGTACTGTCACCTAAAATTTCATTTGTTACTACATCATTCAAATTTAAAAATATTGACTTTATATTCTTATTTAATTTAGTTATTTTTTCTATAACTTTGTAGAATGATTTTTCATTATATATAGATTTATTGTTTACAACTATTACCACCATTATATCAGATGTATGATATCCTCTTCTAATTAAAATATGTCTTATATCACCTGTATAATCTAATTCATTATACATGCTAAATTTTTCATCTATAAGTATATTAAATACTTCTTTTGCAAGCATATCTATTACCCTATCAGAAATAAAGCAACAATTATTTTTAATAATTTCATGACTCCTTTTAGAATAAAATCCTATTTGATTTTCTCCGTTTTTATTAATTCTTACGGGGTATGAAGCTTTATTTCTATAATAGTATGGAAGACCTTGACCTATTGTATCTTCTAAAATTTTGTATGATACATTATACTTATCAAGTAAGTTTTTAACATTTTGTTTTTTTATCTTTAGTTGCTCTAAATAACTAATATGTTGTCCACTGCATCCGCCACAACGTCTATATACATCACAAAATGGATCTTGTCTATATTTACTTTTCTCATATATGGCATTAATTTTAGCTATCAAATAATTTTTGTTTTCTTTTATTATCTTTGCATTTACTTTTTCATTTTTCATAGCCATTGGAACAAATACAGTTTTACCATCAATTCTTGATATTCCCTCAAAGTTCATCCCGTAATCTATTATATCTAAATCCACATCTAAATTTTTCAAATAAATCTCTCCTCTAATTTTTTTAATTATACCATATATTCCTTTTAAAATAAAGCAATTATCGTACTATTTTAATATCATTTTTACAAATATTTTGATTTAAAGTAACAACTTTATAAATAAAGAATATAGTATATTAAATTAGATTTAAGAAAACAAAAAAATCTAATTTAAGGAGTGTTATATATATGTGCAAAGATAATTCGTATATCTGGTTAATACTTTTGATACTTATATTTTTCAACTGCAATAATAGTAAAAATTCAGCCACACCAGTGAACTTTGATACATTTTTTGATGTTTCAAGTTCAGGCCTATAAAAAGGCCATTATATATAAAGGAGTGAATTTTATGATGGATGAAAGATGCGGATGTGGAAACTGCGGAGGATGCGGATGCCAAAATAATTGCGGATGCGGTGGATTCGGCGGTTTTGGTGGCGGAAATTGCTGCTGCCTATGGATCGTACTTATCATAATCGTACTTTGCTGTTGCTGCTGCTAATAAATAGCACATATACATAAAAAGAGGAGAATAAATCTCCTCTTAATTTTTATAATATTTTTGCTAGGAATTTTCCTGTATAACTATCGCTACATTTTGCCACTTCTTCTGGTGTTCCTGTAACTACTACTTCTCCACCACTGTCTCCGCCTTCTTTCCCAAGATCAATAATATTATCTGCTGATTTTATAACATCTAGATTATGCTCTATTACAACAAGTGTATTATTTGCATCTGTAAGCCTTTGAAGTATGCCAATTAAACGCTTAACATCATGAGTATGAAGTCCTGTTGTTGGTTCATCTAGTATGTATAAAGTATTTCCTGTATCTTTTTTTGAAAGCTCCGTTGCAAGCTTAATACGTTGTGCCTCTCCACCTGATAGAGTAGTTGAAGATTGTCCAAGTGTTATATAAGAAAGACCAACATCCATTAGTGTTTGAAGTCTTTGCTTAATTTGTGGTATGTTTTTGAAAAATTCAAAAGCTTCTTCTACTGTCATGTCCAGTACATCACTTATACTTTTTCCCTTGTATTTTATATCAAGAGTTTCTTTATTATATCTTTTTCCCTTACACACTTCACATGGCACAAAGACGTCTGGTAAAAAGTTCATTTCTATCTTTACAATACCATCCCCCGAACATGCTTCACATCTTCCACCAGCGACATTAAAACTAAATCTTCCCTTTTGATATCCTTTTGCCTTAGCATCTTGTGTAAGTGCAAAAATATCTCTTATATAATCAAAAGTGCCTGTATAAGTTGCAGGATTAGATCTTGGTGTCCTTCCAATTGGTGATTGATCTATACATATTACTTTATCAATTTTTTCAAGCCCTTTTATTTGTTTAAATTCACCTGGTCTTATCTTTGAATTTTTATTTAATTTTTCTGCTACTGCCTTATATAAAATTTCATTTACTAAAGTAGATTTCCCACTACCAGAAACACCTGTGACACAGTTAAAAAGGCCTACTGGGAACTTAACATTTATATTTTTAAGATTGTGTTCTCTTGCTCCTTTGATTTCTATATAACCTTTTTTAGGCTTTCTTCTCTTTTGTGGCACTTCTATTTTTAGTTTACCACTAAGATATTTTCCAGTTATAGATTCTTCACTTTCTAAAATTTCTTTTGGAGTTCCTGCAAACACAATATTTCCACCATGTATTCCTGCTTCTGGCCCTATATCTACTATATAGTCTGCTTCTCTCATAGTATCTTCATCATGTTCTACAACAATTAAGGTATTTCCTAGATCTCTCATTTTCTTTAGTGAATTAATCAACTTTTCATTATCTCTTTGATGAAGTCCAATGCTTGGTTCATCAAGAACATATAAAACTCCTGTAAGACCCGAACCAATTTGTGTTGCAAGTCTAATACGCTGTGCCTCTCCACCAGATAGCGTAGATGCACTTCTTGCAAGTGTTAGATATTCAAGTCCTACATCTATTAAAAATTGCAGTCTTGAGTTTAGTTCTTTAATTATTTGCTCAGCTATCATTTTGTTTTTTGCACTTAGTTTTTCATAATTTTCATTTATATACTTTTTAATGTATGCAATATCTTTTTTACATAATTCGTATATATTTAAATTTCCAAAAGTAACAAAAAGAGATTCTTTTTTTAGTCTTGCACCATTGCATTCATTACAAGGTGATGAACTCATATATAATTCGTAAAATGATTTCATACCATTTGATTTTGTTTCTATGTATCTTCTTTGGAGTATATTTATAACACCTTCAAATTCAGCTTCAAAATCTCTTGTAAGACTTCTTGTTACATGTTTAAACTTTATCTTTTCGCCCTTTGAACCGTATAGTAAAACATCTACAAAATCTTTTGGTAAATCTTCATATTTAGTTTCTATATCTATGTTATAATGTTCACATAGTCCCCTTACATACATAAGACTTATACTATCTATTGTACTACCTGACCAGCAATGTATTAGTGTTGGATCTAAGAGTTTTTTAGTTTTATCTGGAATAATTCTTGCTTCATCTATTTTCATAATTTGACCAAGTCCCATACATGAAGGACAAGCTCCATATGGAGTATTAAACGAAAACATTCTTGGAGTTAACTCTTGAAGAGATAAAGAGCAATCAGGACAAGCATAATTTGCTGAAAATATTTTTTCCTGACCATCTAATTTTAAAATATTTACTAAATTATTTGCATAATGCAAAGCAGTTTCAACAGATTCAGCTATACGCTTTCTTATATCTTTTGATATTTTAATCCTATCAACAACTACTTCGATAGTATCTTTTTTATTTTTTTCTAGTGCTGGTATTCCATCTGACAAATCATATATCTCACCATTAATTCTAACACGAATAAATCCATCTCTTAAAACTTGTTCTAGGAGTTTTACATGTTCACCTTTCTTTCCCCTAATAATAGGTGCAAGTATATATATTTTTTCTCCCTCACCCATTTCAAGTATTTGATCTACTATTTCATCTAGTGATTGTTTTCTTATTTTCTTTCCACATATTGGACAATGTGGAACTCCAACTCTTGCATAAAGCAATCTAAAATAGTCATATATTTCTGTTACAGTGCCAACGGTAGATCTAGGATTTTTTGATGTAGTTTTTTGATCAATTGATATTGATGGTGAAAGACCTTCAATTAATTCTACATCTGGTTTTTCCATTATACCTAAAAACTGTCTTGCATATGATGAAAGACTTTCAACATATCTTCTTTGTCCTTCCGCATATATCGTATCAAAAGCAAGTGATGATTTACCACTTCCAGAAAGCCCTGTAAAAACAATTAATTTATTTTTTTCAAGCTCTATATTTATATTTTTTAAATTGTGCTCTTTGGCACCTTTTATAACTAATTTTTCCATAAAATTCACTCCAAAATAATTATACAACACATATCAATAAAAAACAAGTGTTTTGTTTTAAATGTAGAAAATTGGAAATTATTTTGGAAATTATATTTATATGCTATTTTTTACTAAATATTAACATTTTTTTACATTTTTTGTTGACTTTTTTTATTTAAAAATGTATACTATTAGGTGTTTGATACTAAAATATATTTGATGATATATTTTTAATTTATAAGGAGTGAAATTTATATGAAAAGAACTAAAATTGTATGTACAATAGGACCTGCTAGTGAGAAAAAAGAAATCTTAAAAGAATTAATAAACTCAGGTATGAACGTTATGAGACTTAATTTCTCACATGGTGATTATGAAGAACATTTAGCCAAAATTAATACTTTAAAAGAACTAAATAAAGAATTAAATGCAAATGTTGCTTTCATGCTTGATACAAAAGGTCCAGAAATTAGAACTGGTGTGTTTTTTGATGATAAACCTCATGAGTTTACAAAAGGAAATAGAATAACTATCACTACACGTGATGTACCTTGCGATGATAACACAATATCTATTACATATAAGGGTCTTCCAAATGATATTAAAGTTGGATCACATGTACTAATAGATGATGGTCTAATAGATGTTATAATAGATGAAATTAATGGAACTGAAATGAATGGTGTTATTCAAAATTCTGGTACCCTAAAAGGTAAAAGAGGTGTAAATGTTCCTGGTGCTAAATTACAACTTAAAGCATTAACTGAAAAAGATATCGCAGATATTACATTTGGTGTTCAAAATGGTTGTAACTTTATTGCAGCTTCATTTATTAGAAAAGCAGAAGATGTATTAGAAATTAAAAAACTATTAAAATCTATTGGTGGAGAAAATGTAAAAATTATATCTAAAATAGAAAATCAAGAAGGTCTTGATAACTTTGATTCTATATTAGAAGTTACAGATGGTATAATGGTTGCCCGTGGAGATCTTGGTGTTGAAATTCCAATAGAACAATTACCTTCTGTTCAAAAAATGATGATAAAGAAAACAGTTGCGGCTGGTAAACCAGTTATAACTGCAACTCAAATGCTTGAATCAATGCAAAAAAATCCACGTCCTACACGTGCTGAAGTTTCAGATGTTGCAAATGCTGTATATGACGGAACAAGTGCTGTAATGCTTTCTGGTGAATCTGCACAAGGTGAATATCCAAGAGAAGCCGTTAAAGTTATGGCATCTGTTGTAAAAAATGCTGAAGAACATATTGACTACTGGAAGAGATTTAAGAAAAAGAATATAGAAAAATTAACAAACTTTGCACCAGTTGAAAAAATGACTGATGAAAATGCATTCAAAATGCAAGCTAATTTTGCTGTATGTTGCTCTGCAATGTTTGCAAATGCCGATGCAATAATTGCTGTATCAGAAAATGGTGTTACACCTTCTATGCTTGCAAGCTATAAACCTGCTTGTCCTGTATTTGTTATTACTGCTAATGAAAATACGTACAAACAAATGGCAGTTGAGCATGGCGTAAGAGCTGTATTAGTACCTGATGAACATAACTTTGATAAAATACTAAACAAAGGAATTGAATTATTAAAAGAAAGAAAATGGTTATTCGAAGGAGATACCGTAGTTTTATCTGGTGGTTTCCCAGTTGACCAAAATAAAGACTATTTAGCAAACAGTGCTACTGGCACAATACTTAAAGTCTAATATTTATAAATTTAAGGTGAAAGTATTTTCACCTTAGTTTTATATTTTCACAAAAATACTTGATTATTTATAAAAATTATGTTAAAATATTTAAGTAATTTACTATTCTATACAAAAGGAGGAATATAAAATGGCTAAATGTGAAATTTGTGATAAAGATGTTACTTTTTCTATGCAAGTAAGTCACTCTCATAGAAGAACTGCTAGTACATTTAAACCAAACGTTCAATCAGTT
>CAKPJL010000035.1 GCA_934162655.1 uncultured Clostridia bacterium
ATATTGGCTTCTTTAATCCTTTTATGAATTCTCATAAATTTTATATCATTTTCATATTTTAAGATTAACATCTCATCTTTACTATTTCTTTGTTTTATTCTTTCTCTTAATTTCTCTAATTCTAATATGTTATTTTGCATTTCTTCAGATGTTAATTCTTCAATGTTTTTCTTACTAAATATTCTTTTTAGTTCTTCATATAATGATATAAATTCCAGATCTTTTTTATCAAAATTTCTTTCAAGTTCAACTCTTGTTCTTTCAAGATTTTCTCTAAATTTATCTGCAATAACTAATTCTGATTCTGATATTTTTCTAAAATTGAAGTCAATTTTATCTAAGGCCATATTTAATAAACCAGTTATGCTTTCACTATTATTGATATTTTCTGTTAAATTCAAAATGTTAATTCTGTTACTTACTTCACTTAATAATCTTGAAACTTTACTTATATCAATTTTATCTGTTAAGTCTTCATATCCATACATCTTAATTAAGTTATATAATATTTTGTAATTTTCTAAAGATTTTCTAATATCATATAATTCTTGCTTTGGTAATTCATTTATTTGTCTTGTAAAATTCTCTAGATTTTCAGTATCAAACATGAATAATTTATTTTTTAATTCTGTGATATCTTTTTCTATTTCATCCTTATCTTTGAAGATATTTGCATAGTTAGCAAATTCATCTCCTAATTCACTTTGCAATTCTTCAAAGTATGCTTTATTTGTTTTATCAAACTCTGCTCTAATATCTGCAAAGTCAACAACATATCCATATCTGTAATCTTTATATGGTCTATTTACTCTAGTTAATGTTTGTAATAAATTATGTGCTTTTATAACTCTTCCTAAATATATCTTTTTTAATCTAGGTGCATCAAATCCGGTTAAAAGCATATTATAAACTACCAATATATCTATTTTCCCCTTTTTAAAGTCATCTTGTTCAGTTCTTCTTGTTTCCTTATCATCTTCATCATGAAGGATTAATGCTGATGCTATATTTTCGTAGTTGTTAAGCTCTTCAAAAACTGCTCTTGCTTGTTTTGATGAATCACAAACTACCATTGCTCCAATAGAATTATCATTTAATCTAATTTTAGTTTTATTAAAATCATTTGCAATATATTCTACTAATGCTGATACATATTTATGATGAGAGTAAATATCCTCTTTTTTTGCTATGCCTTTAATTGCTTCTACTTCTTTTAATGCTTGATCTAAATATGACCTATATGATGTTTCAATTCCTTCTCTTATTAATTTTAAAGTATATCCATCAGCTATTGAGCGATTATAATAGTATTTATGTATATAATCTCCAAATACATCTTTTGAACTATATCCATTTCCTATTAAAGGAGTACCTGTTAATGCTATCATAATTGCTTTTCTATCTGATGCCATTAAATTTGCTAAGAATGAACCTTTTGGGTTATAACTTCTATGTGCTTCATCCATAAAATAAATTCTTTGAACATCAACATTATAATCAGCAGGTTTAACAATAGATTCCTCTGAAAATTTTTGTATATTTATAACTGTTACTGTTAATTCACCTGTTGTTCCAACTTCTCCAATTGTTTGTATATTTTTAATAAATTCTTCTTTTGAATTTACTTTTTCCACTTTTAGTCCTCTTGCTGTGAATTCTTTTGAAGCCTGATCTAATAAATCTAATCTATCAACAATAAAATAAAATTTAGCAATTTTACCTTGCTTTGCAAAATAATCAGTTAAATATTTTACATTAAAGTATGTTAATGCTGTTTTTCCACTTCCTTGTGTATGCCAGATAATCCCTTTATTTATACCTTGTTCTAGTTTGTTTTCTATAGCAAGAGTAGCAAATAGTTGAGGATATCTCATTATATGTTTTTGGATTTGTATAATTCCGTTTTTATCTAATTTCTCTACATATGCAATTCCATATTTTAACATTTTTAAGAATCTTTCTTTTGTGAATAATGATGTTATTATTCTATTAGTTGGAGTATTTATATCTAAATTAGTATTATATTCTGCTGTTCCTTTAAGTGTAACATAGTTTGTATCAATTAAAATCTTCTCTTCTTCAGTTTGGTTAATCGGTTTAATATAATTTATTATACCTACCTCTTCTTCTCGAAAGCAATTAAAGAATACATTACTATAGCTACTTGTACCATAAAAAGCACCTTGTATTGGAACAATAGATTCTTCATCGTATTCATCATTGTTAGAAAATACAAGTAATTGTGTAAGATTTACAAACTTTTTAAATTTAGGATTACTAAATCTCGTATTTATTCTATTTCTTTCTGCAAGTATTCCTTCTCTATTATTAGGCTTTTTAACCTCAATAAAAGATAATGGAATTCCATTTATTAGCGGAATAATATCTGGTCTAAATTCATCTTCACCATTTTTATATGTAAGTTCTGTAACTACATTAAAAGTATTATTATCTATGTCTTCAAAATCAATAAATTTTATTCCATTAAATCCATTTATAAGAATGTTGTAAAATGCTTTTCCTAAATCGTCATTTGCCAATTGTATCTCTAGTTCTGCTATTATTTTATCTGTTTCTTCTATAGAAAAATTTTTCTTGTTTATTTTATTTATGCTCTCACAAAATACATTTCTAAAAATATTAGTATTTTCATGTATATATTGTTTTATTTCTTTTAAAGATAAGTATTTGTACCCTAGCCTTGTCAAATGAACAAGTGCTGGAATTTTTACCCTTGTATTTTCAGTGTGTTCCATTATATTTCCCCCAACATATAATTATTCGATATTATTCTATCATAAAACACATTTTTAAACAACAAAAATAGAAGTATTTCTACTTCTACTCTTAATATTATTTTCTTTCAAATATTTTCAAAATCTTTTTTTATAATATTTATTATATCCTCTTTGTAAACAATACTATTAATTTCATTTTTTATTTTAAGATTAGGTATATCAGATTTAATATTTATATATTTATAATTAGTGTACAACATATAAAGTGAATCAAATATAATAACTCTTTCATTAATATAATTATTAGTATTCACTACTATTAATCCTTTTAATTCCAAAGCTTTTATTTCCTTTTCTATATATTTTTTAGTACCGTTTTTTCCTAATTGTACAATTATTTTATGTCCATTATTTAATAAATCTATAATTTTACCCTTTATATTATCAATTTCAACAAATTCGTTAAAGCTATCTGTTTTTATATATATATTTCCTTTGCATTTATCTAGTCCTCCTAAAATAAATTCGATATATTCATCTTCTAATAATTCTCTATTAGAATAATACATTTTGTTAAATTCATTTTCATCTTTAATTCTAGCATTTTCTATCATTGACATTTTATTTTTATTTAGTTCTTCCCTGTATTCATTTAGATTATCTGCTGTTACTCTTTTTCCTTCTATTTGCTTTATATCTAAAATCATTGGCTTATTTTTATATTCATTCGCTAAAGCCTCAATATATTCTCCTTCATTATCAATTTTATTTTTAAAACTAAAATCTATTTGTCCATTATTTTCAAAAATATATACATCTTTATATCTATATAGAATTGTTTTACTTTGTATTTCTTTTATATCATATAACTCATAAATAGAGGCATTTTTAAATCCATCAAGTTCTTCTTCTTGATATTTCTTATATAAATCATCTATATCTGCAAATTTTTCATTTAAAAAATCATTATCAACTTTTATTAATTCTTTAAGCAAATTGCCATTTGTTCCTTTTTGAACATTTTCATCTATTTCTACTTTGCCATTAATTCCATCTATATATATAGTAAATTTATCTTCTGTTATCTCCATCATTTTTAAAGTATTTAATAATTTTTTTCCTTGAACAGATATAACGGGGTTATTTCCTATTAAATAAACATAATCTCTCGCATACATTTCAGCTAAAATATTCCTTACTACATATTCTTCCAAGCCTAAAATTCCACTTATTTGTTTTATATTATTAATATTTTCAAATAATAATCTTAATATAACTTCATAACTATATGGAACTTCTTTATCTTCTCTTCTTAAAATCTTTATATTTATTTTATATACCGGATATCCTATTTTTATTTTTTTTAAGTAATTATAGTTATTATTTTTAGGTGGTAGCATATCTGCTATCTTTTCAAGTTCCTTATTCATGTTCACCTCCGAATATTAGTATATCTTATTTCACACTTTTCTTTATTTGTATTTATATACTTTATAACATCCAAATACTTATTATCTTCCTTTACAACATTTTGTATAAAGTTAGAACTTCCAACCATTATTATAATCTTCTTAGCTCGTGAAAATGCAACATTTAATCTTTCTTTTGATTTTGTAAATCCCATTTCACCTTTTAAATTATTCCTTACTATACTATATATTATTATATCTTTTTCACTTCCTTGAAAAGCATCAACAGAATTTACCTCTATATTATTTATGTCTATGTTGTTGAACCTTATTTTCCTTAACTCTTTCTTTAATAACTTTTTTTGTCCACTATAAGGTGTGATTATTCCGATGGTATATTTTTTAATTTTCTCATCCTTATCTAGTTGTATAAGTTCCTCTTTAATTGTACATGCTTCTGAAAAATTTTCATATGATTTTGTTTCATTAATTTTTTCATAGTTATTTTCTATTTTATCAGTAGATATCCATACTATATTCTTGCCTTCAAACCTATCTAGGTTATGATTTTCCTTTTCTTCTTTTGTTCCGTTAAGTATATCATTATTATAAAATAATTTGCTAACCATTGTTCCTATTACTGGATTCATTCTATATTGCTTAATCAATGTTTGCTTATTATTACTATCTAAAGATTCAAATAAAGTTGTAAAAAAGCTCTTATCTTGTTGCAATTCATCATTTCTAAAAATCTCTTCCATCTCAATTGATAGTTGGGGTGGTAGCTGGTTTTGATCCCCAACCATTATTATTTTTTTTGAACATTGCATTAAAGAAACCAATAATTCTGGTGTTGAAGCCTTTGCTGCCTCATCAATAATTACATATTCAAACAAACTGTCTGATATTATAGGATTTGATTTAAATCCTATACATGTTCCTGCTACAATATCACAATTTTTTATATAGTTTACTTCCATATCATTTTGCTTATTTATATTTTTCATCCATTCACAATGAATTCTAAATAAATATATAACTTTTTCAAAATCTTTATCATTATGTTTTTTCTCAAAATCACTGATAAATTTATTATTTGTTTTTTTATTATTTATTCTTTTATCTATATAATCTATATACTTCAACATATCACTATAATTTATTTTTTTATTTGATAGATATTCATCTATAAATTTTATACTTTTTTCTTTTACTTGATTTATCCATATTGGAACACATTTATCAATAGAGTATTTATCATATATTTCTTTTTCAATTTTAGATTCTTCACCTATTCTTACTATTTTATTGGTTATATCATCTTTGATTTTACTCAAAACGTTATCTACTGCTTTATTAGCTTGTGAAACAAGTAATATTTTGTTAACTGTACCACGTTCTTCTTTTAAAATTTGTCTAATTATTTCGGTAATTACAGATGTCTTTCCTGTACCAGGTGGTCCCTGTATTAATGTTATTGAACTAGAACAGATTGCTTTTTTTACAGCTTCCCTTTGGAATGTATCTAAATCTTGATTATAATAATCTATATTAATATTTTTCATAAAATTATCTGGTTTAGATATTCCAGTTAATATTCTTCTAAGTTGATTATTTTTATCATCTTTTAAATTTTTTATTGCTCTTATTTGTTTCTTTACAGCAGATGACTTTTTTCTATAATCTTCAATTATTATTTTATCTTTTGGCAATGCTACCTTATTACGTTTTCTTTCTATAACAACATTTATATCATCCTCATTTTCTTCTATTCGAATTAATCTTCCTATCCTTTTAACTTTATTATTCTCTTCGAAAATAAATTCTGTATTTTCATCAAAGATATCTTTTAAGTCATCTATTGAATATACGAATTTTTCATTTAATTTAAATATTATAGTATCATCTTCTACTTTTACATTATCGTAACTAAATCTTATCGCAGATCTTTTTATGTTATCCAATTCTTGTTTTAATCCATCAAGCCATATACTAAAAACTTCAGCAAATACTCTATCATCAGATTCTTCTTTAGATTTTTCTTCAGAATAATTAATTAATTTTATAGATAATTCCTTATTGTTAGATATTTTTTCCAAAAGCTTATCTGTATTGATATCAAATAAGAAATCTCCACTAATTTTTAAATACTTCGTTTTTAAAAACTCTCTAGTTGGTGGCTTTAAATTATTTATTTCTGTTACTAAGAACAATTGATTGTAGTTGTCATATTTACACTTTACTTCAATTGACTCTCCTATAAATATATATTCTTTTTTATCTTTTTCAAAAAAGGCATAAGTTTCATAGAAATTTTCTGGTAATTGCTGATTCAAAATTTTCTTTATATCTGTTCTAAGCACAATATTTCTTCTTATCATTATATCTATAATTTGCTTTTCTATATGAATGGTATATAAGTTACTATTTTTAGCTTCAATGTCATATATTTTTTCTATTCCTTTAATTATCTTATCTATTTCCATACGTGAATTTGGATTAATTAAAATCATTTTTAATATTAAATCTTGTATTTCTACAGACATATCCTTATTTTCACTTACTTGTCGATAAAATTCTTGTGCATCTTCTTTTGGTTCTTCATTTGAAAACAAGTAATACATAACTGCTCCTAATGAATATATATCACTTCTTTCATCTATGTTCTCTTTCTTTTCCTTTGCTTCTGGTGATTGATATCCTGAACTTCCAAAGCATCTCACAGTAGGAGAATATTCTGTTCTTATTTGGTCTTTAATCTTCGATATACCAAAATCTATTATTTTTACTCTATTTTCATCTAAGATCATTATATTTGTTGGTTTTATATCTCTATGAATAACATTTAATTTATGAGCATTATCCACTGCTTTTACAATATTAAGAATTATTTCATATTTGTCATTATTTCGTAACTCTTTTGAAAGTTGTATTTGTTGTAAATTTATTCCATCTATGAATTCTAATACTATGCAACCTATATTTTTGTCTTTTATAATAAAAGCTTCATATAATGTAACTATATCAGATATATTATTCAATTTTTTTAATGCATCTATTTCTCTATTAAAAAATACTCCTGAATATTCTCCATTTATATTGTTTATCATCTTTATTGCAAAACATGCATTTGTTGTCTTATGTTCTACTTTTATTACTTTGTTTCCTTCAGGAGATGTATATATTTCTTCTATTTCTTTATATGTTTCTTTAAATTCATCATAACTTATATAATTCAACTCTAGCTCACTCCTTATTTATAAATGTATTTTAACATATTTCATTAAAATAATCTATACAAACCAAATAAGCTTTTATAGTT
>CAKPJL010000036.1 GCA_934162655.1 uncultured Clostridia bacterium
ACTTTAACTAAGTCCTCTGCTTTGATGTTCATATTCTTTATATACTTAACATCTCTTGTTATATCAGAATTTAAATTAATACTATTGATTTTGCATTTAGTTTTAAGTATATAGTTGGAAAAAATAGCTGTATCATTTTGCTTATATATTCTTGCTGTCTCACTATTTCCTTGAATAATTTCACCATTTTTTAGAACTATTTTTTCAACTTGTCCACTACTATCTTTTATGTAGTGATGACTAAATGCATATTTATTAAAAAAGTAATCCGCCATTAAGTGTGAAAGATATCCAAGTATAATTGGATTTTTTAAATTTTCTCTTTGTTCTTTAATAAACTTTTCATAGCTAGAAAGCTTATACTCTCTTCCATTTAAAATCACTTTACTTGCATAATGAGAAACATCATAGTTATAAACTTGACTAGCATCTTTTATTATCCATCCACTATATATATCTGGCAAAACATTTCCAAATAAAAAGCTATTATAATCTATTTTGTTTTTTAATTTATCACATACACATTCTGCTATATAAATATGTAGTCCCCAACTAGGCATAATTTATTACTTCCCTTTCTTACAATACAATTATACTTTATACTTATAAATATTACAAGAAAAAGTGAATATTTTAATGCACTTTATTTGTATTTAATTTATATTTTTTTATTTCCTCTTTCCAGTGAATGTTTGCTAAAAAAGAATATATATGTATTCCTACAAATTTTATAGTAGTGTTTAAACTTACCTGTTTGCCATACTCTAAATTATAACTAAATATTTTTATTTTGTTGTAATAGTCATAATTAATAAAAGTATATTTTTTAAAATTACTATTCCCTAATATTTCACCTGCTCCTATCTTGATGCATCCTAGAAATTCTAAACAGTTATTTTGACAAAAACACTCAACAATTCTTATAGCTATGTCATTGTGTTTTGATTCTAAAAATCCACATTGACATATTGCATATATTAAAACTTCTTTTTTACTTTCACGCTTTTCTACATACTCAAAAAATTCCAAAAGTTTACTTGGTGGTGCATCAACATATAAAGGAAATACAAATACTACTTTGTCACTTTTATTTATATATGAAAATACCTCATCAAAGCTACTTATATATAAATTTATAATATAATACTTTTCATCTATATTTTTAATTATATCGTCTATTATAAATTTAGAATTTGAGCTATTAAGTCTTGGACTACAATTAACAAATGTTATCAATTACTAATACCTCCCTTATTTCATCAGTATTTGAAAAATATTTCATTACTGTTTTCTCACAATTAAGATTTATTTCATTTCTAGTGCATAAGCATTTAAAAATTTCTTCTTCTAATGTAGTAAAATCTCCATAAATCCAAATTGTTAATTTAATCTTTTCATCTTTTCTAGTCCTATGATGTATTTCACCTTCCCTTATAGTAAAAAAAGGTTGAACACTTCCAATTATTCTCTCTATTATTTTTTTAACATTTGCTGAATAACAACCATTTCTTATTTTAGTAATTATTATTATTTCGTCTGATTTAATAATTTTTTCACACATATTAGATATAACATCATTTTTATGTGAACAGACCATTGGATGCTTTACCCAACAATTAAAACATCCTATGCAACTATTTATTTTATTACCACACAGAGCTATATTATTTTTACTAAATTTTATATCATTTATTATTTTTTCATCATCACATATATATATTTTCATAATATTATAATGTGTGTTTTGAGTAGATATATACAAATTTGCCTAATAATATAAAAAATAGAAGATACAAGAAGTTTAACTTGTTATAGTATTTTAATTACTAGAATAACCTCGTTCTTTTTTATTTACAAGAGTATCATTGCACCTAAAATCCCAGCAACATAAATACTACTCCCATTTGATGTACTAATTCTTCAATGCAGTAAGGTCTATTTTATTGTACTTACCTCAAAGCTCACCATAAGTATACACTAAAAAACTTACCTAGTAATTTTTTAATATACTATTCTTTTTTTTAAACAAGCATAACTTAATTCAAAGATGCGTTTACATAATTATATTTACCGTTTTTTAATATTTAAATGTAGTATATTTAAATACAAAAAAAGCCAGTACACTGCAATATTAATTCTGTACTAGCCTTATTAATATATATTTATATTTCGTAAAATTATATACTAATTTCACTGTAATTTATATACACTTTTAGATATTTTCATTTTGATTATTTTTTATTTCAATGTTACACTACCATCAGCATTTCTTGTTAAAGAAACTTCAGATTTTAGAGCAACTACAGGACGCAAACCAATGCGGTTAATAGCGAAGCCGTTATAACCCACGAAACCACTAGATAGCACATATAACACGCCGTTACTAACAGTAGACGGAGAGGAAAGCCACATTGCATGTGCTCCTGAAGAGCTATTTAATACATATAGCGTTTCACTTGCACTAAGCATCACTGAATTAGCCCAATTTACTTCACCATTGCTACTCATTTGATAACCTTTTTCACTTGTGGCTTTTGCTTGATAATCTACACCCAGCTTATTGCTATATGATGCCATTAACATTTCTACTGTTGGTCCACCAATTGCATAAACTGACTTATCTGTTTTATATACATTCCATACATCGGTATCTAACAGATATGCAATCTCTTTCATATTATCATCTGTACTTGAATAATTATCAAGATATGATTTTAACCATTTTCTTGCTGGATTGCTTTCTGATATACTTTGACTTCCTTTACTATAATTTGAATCACTTGCTGCAGATTCTAACGATGCTGATTTTGGTAAAGAAGATGATGCATTAACTATTTCACTTCCACCTTTTGTTTTTGGTATCTTATCTACTGGTATATATTCACTTGATATTAAATATATATTTGTTCCATCTGAGTGAAATATCTTCCAGTCACTTACACCATTTGCACTGTAATTTGTTACTGTTGCTCCATAATAAGTTGAGGCATTGTCTGCCACCTCTTTTGCTGAAATCACCTCACCTAAAGCTTCTTTTATTATTTCTTTTGTTTCATCTGCTAGAGTTGAGTCATCTCTTAGTTGTAAATTTCCCTTTTCTACTTTAAGTTGTGTTTCAAATTCCGTACCTTTTATTGACGGTATTAAATCAGACATTCTAAATCCATCTTCATCACTAGAGTTAATATCATTTATTGTCAATGTCGTGTCTTTTAATATTTTATTTGCTATTTGTAATCCTAGATCTGATTTAAATGTATCAAGTGACTGTACTATCTTTGCTTTTCTTGCATTAGTAATTGGATTATTTTTTCCTAAATTTAAGATTACTGCTGATGCTAGTATTATAATAACCACTATTGTAATTACTAAAATTATTAAACTTATCCCATTTTTATTTTTCATTTGTTTTCCTCCCAAAATTATTTTAAATCAATATTTTAAATAAAATCTAATTATAGTATGGACTAAAAAATACAATACTACATAATAAATATAAAATTGTTTTTAGTATTTATTTTTTTAATAATTCCATCATGTTTTTTTTGTAAGCTTCCACACCAGGTTGGTTAAATGGATTAACACCTAAAACATACGCTGACAAAGCACAAGATTTTTCAAAGAAATAAATTAACTCTCCAATATTATATTCAGTAAGTTCTTCAATATTAATAACTGACACTGGAACCCCACCATTTATATGGGCCTTAACTGTTCCAAGAAATGCCTGCTTATTTATATAGTCTATTTCTTTTCCTGATAAATAATTTAAATTATCTTCATTTTTATCAGTTTTAGGTAATTTTATAAAACTTTTATTTAGCTCTAAATTTATGATTGTTTCAAATATATTTCTTTTTCCTTCTTGTATAAACTGCCCCATTGAATGTAGATCAGTAGTAAAAGTGGCAGAAGCAGGAAAAATTCCTTTATTTTCTTTTCCTTCTGATTCACCAAATAATTGCTTAAACCATTCATTAAAATATGTAAATGATGGTTCAAAACTAGCAAGTATTTCAATATCCTTTCCTTTATTTAGTAAGATATTACGGTATGCAACATATTTATAACAATCATTATTTAAAATATTTTTTTCATTGTAAAGGTGTGAAGCAAATAAAGCTCCATCAAGTAATTCTTGCAAATCTAGCCCCGCAACTGCAAGTGGCAAAAGCCCAACTGGTGTTAAGACAGAATATCTACCTCCAACATTATCTGGAATTACAAAAGTCTCGTATTCCTTTTCTGTTGCGATTTGCTTTAATATACCACGACTTTTATCTGTTGTAACATATATCCTCTCTGCTGCACCACTAATACCATATTTTTCCTCCATTAAAAGTTTTAATATTCTAAATGTTACAGCTGGTTCTAAAGTAGTACCAGATTTTGATATAACATTTATTGCTATATCTTTGTCACTTACATATTCAATTAAATCCCTTAAGTATTTTCCACTTAGTGTATTTCCAGCAAAGATAATTTCTGGGAATTCTCTTTCACTTCTAGGAATCATATTAGAAAATGAATTAGAAAACATATCAATAATTGCTTTTGCACCTAAGTAAGAACCGCCAATTCCTACTACAATAAACACATCAGCTTGTTTTTTTATTTTATCTGCTGCCTTATTTATTCTCTCAATTTCCTCTTCACTAGTATCATGTGGTAAATCCATCCAACCAAGCATCTCTGAGCCTTTACCTGTTCTATTTAGCAGACTATCATCTGCACTATATATTAGCTCTTTAATATTTTCTAATTCTTCATCACTTACAAATGGTGCCATCCCGCTAAAATCGACTTTTATACCTTGCATAGTTACTCCCCCTTAATAAATTAGTTAACAAACATATTTAGAAGTCAAGCTTTTTACTAGTTCCTTTGCTTTCCTCTTATTTTCTTCAAATACTTCTTCATCTGCTATGATATTTTTAGAAAGTGCTAAATTAATTGCTTCTGCTAAAACTATCATATCATCTTGTTTTAAACCTTTTGTAGTACAAGCAGCTGTTCCTACTCTTATTCCACTCGTAATTGTTGGTTTTTCTTTATCATTTGGAATAGCATTTTTATTGACAGTTATATTTACCTCTTCAAGAAGTGACTCTGCCTCTTTACCAGTTATATTTTTAGAAGTTAGATCTATTAACATTAAATGGTTATCTGTTCCTCCAGAAACTAATTTAAACCCTCTATTTACAAGTTCATTTGCAAGTGTTTTACAATTTAGAACTACTTGATCAATATACTCTTTAAAACTTGGATCAAGTGCTTCCTTAAAACATACAGCTTTTCCAGCAATTACATGCTCAAGTGGTCCACCTTGAATTCCTGGGAAAATAGTTTTATCAATTAATTTAGCATACTTTTCTTTGCAAAGTATTAGTCCTCCTCTTGGTCCACGAAGTGTTTTATGCGTAGTTGATGTAACAAAATCTGCATATGGTACAGGAGACATATGTGCTCCAGTGCAAACAAGTCCTGCAATATGTGCCATATCCACCATAAGATAAGCTCCCACTTCATCTGCTATTTTTCTAAACTTTGAAAAATCAATTATTCTTGGATAAGCACTTGCACCTGCAACTATCATTTTTGGTTTATATTCCTGTGCTTTTTTTAGCACATCATCATAATCAATATAGCCACTATCGTCTACTCCATATGATATAAAATTAAATAATTTTCCTGAAAAATTAACCTTACTTCCATGTGTCAAATGTCCACCATTTGATAAATCCATTCCAAGTACAGTATCACCTGGTGTTAGAACAGACATATATACTGCCATATTAGCTTGTGAACCACTATGAGGTTGAACATTTGCATGTTCTGCACCAAATAACTGTTTTGCTCTTGATATTGCTAGGTTTTCAACTGTATCAACATTTATACAACCACCATAATATCTGTGTGATGGGTATCCTTCTGCATACTTATTTGTAAGTTCACTCCCCATAGCTTCAAGTACAGCTCTTGATACAAAATTTTCTGATGCTATAAGTTCTATATTATCTCTTTGTCTTTTTCTTTCTGCTTCAATAGCTTCAAATAATTCAACATCTTCTTTTAAACTATTCATTAACATTACCCCCTATAACTTTTAATAATTCATTCCTTAATTTATTATATTCCATATGTATCTTCTCATCTGAGTACATTTTCCAAGAAACTTCATCATTATTTAATAAAAATTCTCTCATTTTAGTTGCTGAAATCATCAGTTGATCTCTATCAACAAGCACTTCTGTTATATTTTTTACAGTGTTCTTTGAAAAACACTTAAAAATATTTTTATCTTTCCCATATATTATACATTCTGGCCTAGAATATAATTCTTTTGTGGCCTCTGCTATAACATGTTCTCCCCAAAGATATGTTAAATCATTTTCATTTGTTATATCATCTATTTTTCTTATTATTATTCTTCCATCATCTATCTCTTTTTTGTATATTTTCTCAATTAGCTTGATTCTATATTCTACATCATATGGATTTCTTATATCCTTTTTTGAGTTAGCAGATCCAACAAATATAAGTAGCTTATCACAAATACTTAGCCCTATTTGTATTAGTTTTTCATGGCCTATATGTATATGTTGAAATCTACCAAGAAGTACCCCAGTCTTAAATACCAAAATAATTCACCTACTTTTTTAAAATATTTTATAAAACTTATTTACAATTAAATATTTTTTTGTTATAATAATAGAAGTGATGTACC
>CAKPJL010000037.1 GCA_934162655.1 uncultured Clostridia bacterium
TAAGTAATTTACACTTTGAAAATTTTGATAACTGCAAAGTTACATATCCCTCTACTAATGATTTAATATATATTTTTGAAAACATTTATAATTGTAAAAACTACATATTTGATGCTTTTAGCCTAAATGCAAATTACGCGAGATCTTCACAAGCAGAAAGGGTAAAAAATGGAGAATGTTAAAATACTTGATGCATCTTTAAAACAACTAGATGATATCTTACTTATACAAAAAATCTCAAATGAAGCTCTTTTATCAAAATCTAATTTAGAAAATGACTTAAAAAATAAAATGTGTAAGTATTTTATTGCATATATTAATGAAGAACCAATAGCTTACCTTGGCTCTTCTTATGTGCTAGATAGTCTAGATATATTATCAATACTTGTAAATCCAAATTATAGAAACAAAGGTATTGCAACTAAACTTATCAAAGAACTAATTAAATTTTGTTCAAGCAAAGATATTAAAACCATATTTTTGGAAGTAAGAAAATCAAATAATAAAGCTATAATGCTTTATGAAAGTTTTAATTTTACAAAAGTGTCTGAAAGAAAGAATTATTATAAAAATGAAGATGCTATAATTTATGTCCTAAATCTATGAAATAGACTTAGGACATTTTACTTTGTTTTTAATATTTTTTAAATTAATTTCATATATTTTTAAATTACTGTTGAATATTTTTTTATTATATTATAAAATAATTTTAGCTTAGAATTAATGAACAGATGACATATTTTACGGAGGAACTTATGAAAAAATTTAAAGAACTAAAATGGAATGAACTTGAATCATCATCTCTTGATAAATTTATAGAGTTTGACTCAACGCTTGATTACGAGCCATTTAATGGTATTATTGCACAAAGCAGAGCTTTAAATGCTATAAAAACTGCTATGCAAATTCCACAAAAAGGTTTTAACCTTTATGTAGCAGGAAATATAGGAATTGGTAAAACTTCTTATGCCCTATCAATAGTAAATAACTTAGCAGTAAAACAAAAAGTTCCAAATGATTACTGTTATGTATATAATTTTGATAATCCAAATGAACCTATTGCAATATGTTTAGAACCTGGCATGGGACTGGAATTAAAACATGATATGAATAGGTTTATCTCGTCACTTCTTTCAAGACTATCAAAAGACTTAACTGGTGATATGTTTGAAAAAGAGAAGAAAAATATCACAGATAGATATGCTAAATTAAAAGAAAAAGTAATGAGAGAATTTGATGAGTCTACCTTCAAACAAGGATTTAAATGTAGAAATACAGAGGGTGGAATAGCTTTTTCGCCAGTTCATAATGGTGTAGTTTTAGATGAAGCTAACTTCAATTTACTAGATGATGCTACAAAAAAATACTTTGAAGAACACAGTCCAAAGATTCAAGAACAAACATTAGAAGTTTTAAAAGAACTAGATAATCTAGATAAAAAATGTGAAAGCGTTATAAATGAATGGGAAACTAATTTAGTCACATTTGCAGTTACACAATGTATGGGTGATTTAAAAATAAAATATAAGAAAAACCTAAAAATACAAAATTTCTTATATTCTATACAAAGTGATGTCGTAAGGCATGTAGATGCTTTCAAAGCTTATGAACAGAGCCTAAAAAAACAACCTAATATGCCAGTAGGTCAAATGCTACCTATTCAGCAAAAATATAATCAACCTTGGGAAAATTATAGAGTAAATTTAATAATAGATAATGATAAATTGGCTTATGCACCTGTAATTTTAGCTAAAAACCCAAATTATTTTGATTTATTTGGAAAATTAGAGTTTGAAACTACACCTACTGGTATGAAGACAAATTATATGATGTTAAAACCTGGACTTGTTCATAAAGCAAACGGAGGATATTTAATAGTAAATGTAAGAGATTTACTTTGTTCTGCTCCTACTTGGGAAGCATTTAAAAGAGTTTTAAGAAATCAAGAATTATCAATTGATAGCTCACGTGATATATCACAACCAGTTACAGTTGTTTCACTAAAGCCAGAACCAATTCCAATAAACATACAAGTTATACTTATTGGATCAGAAGCAAATTACCAACAACTTTGTGGCATGGATGTAGATTTCAAAAAGTTATTTAAAATTAAGGCTGACTTTGACGATAGTTATGAACTAAATAAAGAAAATGTAGATAAATTAATAAGATACTTAGCATATATTTGTAAGATACATGAACTTCTACCATTTGATAGGTCTGGTATAAAAGAAATTATAAATTATAGTTCTAGATGTGCAACAAATAAAAATAAATTGACTGCTATCATGCAAGACGTATGTGATATTGCAATAGAATCTAGTTTCATTGCCAAATCTTCAAAAAATAAGCTTGTTACTTCAAAAGATGTATCAAAAGCAATAGCTACAAAAAATGAACGTTTTTCAAAATTTAGTGATAATCTAAATACTATGATATCTGATGGGGATGTCATGATTTCCACAGATGGCTATGCAGTAGGTCAAATAAATGGTCTTACAGTTCTTGTTAGTGGTAACTCTTCTTTTGGTAAGCCTGTAAGAATAACTGCTAATACATTTATTGGAAAAAGTGGTATTGTAAACATTGAAAATCAAGTTGCACTTAGTGGTACTTCACATTCAAAAGGTGTATATATACTTTCAGCTTATATAGGTGAAAAATACGCACAAGATTTTCCACTTTCTCTTACAGCAAGTATATGTTTTGAACAATTATATAATGGTGTTGATGGTGACAGTGCCTCTTCTACTGAACTTTATGCAATACTTTCTTCCCTTGCTGAAAAACCAATTAATCAAAGCTTAGCTGTAACTGGTTCTGTAAATCAAAAAGGAGAAATCCAACCAATAGGTGGAGTTACGGAAAAAATTGAAGGATTCTTTAAAGTATGCAAAGACAAAGGATTAAATAAAGAAAACGGAGTTTTAATTCCTTATCAGAATGTAAAAAATCTAACGTTAAATAAAGAAGTAATACAAGCAGTAAAAGATGGAAATTTTCATATATATCCAATATCTACAATTGATGAAGGAATTGAGATCTTAACAGGTGTTGAATATGGTATAAAAGATAGCAAAGGTCAATATCCAAAAGACACTATTAATTATTTAGTTTATAACAAACTAAAAGATTATGCCATAAAAAGTATAAAATATGAAAATCTAAAATAGATAAAATAAGTGAATGATACTTTTTAATATATCATCCACTTATTTTTATTTATTCTTACTTACAAGCTCACCTAAATATTTTTTTACGTAATATATATCTGACAAATACTCTTCTTTTTTATTACCATATTTTTGTAATTTTTCTGCACCTTTTCCTAGCACAAGTATTATGCTATTTTTAGGAGCATTCCTTATCGCCTCTTTTATTGCAGTTTTTCTATCTTCAATTATAGTGTACTTTGCATTTCTTATATTATCTGATATTTGATTACAAATATCAGATACTTCCTCATTTCCTGGATCATCTGCTGTAAGATAAATCTTACTTGAATATTTGTCAGCAACTTGTGGTAAATCTACTCTCCTATTTACTGCTTTATTTCCTGGACATCCAAACACGCAAACTATATCTCTATTTGGATATTCCTCTTTTACTGATTCAAATACTTTCTCAAAACTTAGTTTGTTATGAGCATAATCAACAAGTGATATAATATCATTATTCTTACTTGAAAACAGTTCCATCCTTCCTTCTGTTTTAGCAAGACTTAAACCTGAATATATAAATCTAGTATCAATACCCATCACATAAGAAACTGCTATTGCAGCAAGTGCATTTTCTACATTGAAAAGTCCTGACATATTAAGTATAAATTCTCTTTCCCATTTTGGCGTTTTTACTAAAAACTTAGTAGAAAAACCTTGCTTTTCTATATTTTTTGCATATATTATAGCAGAACTATCTTTTAGTGAAAATGTTATAACATCCTTACAATGCTTTTTTGCTTCCTTATATACTCTATCACTAAAAGCACAATCTAGATTTACGCAAGCTTTATCACACTGTTTAAACATTCTTAACTTAGATGAAAAATAATCTTCAAAATCTTTATGTTCAACAGGACTTATATGATCTTCTGAAATATTTAAAAATACTCCTATATTAAAGTTAATTCCATACGTTCTGTCATATTTTAATGCTTGAGATGAAACTTCCATTACTACATTTTTTATATTACTATCCACCATATTATAAAATCTCTCATTAAGTTCGATCGCTTCTGGTGTTGTTAAAAGTGAATAATCATTATTTTTTCCATCGTAAGTTTTTATAGACGATATTATTCCTGTAAGTTTACCTAAACTTTCTTTTGACATCTCATCTAAAATATATTTTATATAATATGAAGTAGTTGATTTGCCTTTAGTTCCCGTTATTCCAATAATATTTAATTTATCTTTTGAATTATTATAGTAAATATTAGAACAAATAGCCATAGCTTTCCTTATATCAGATACCAATATACAACATGCATTAACTGTGTATCTTTTTTCGCTTACATAAACAAAAGCACCTTTACTTATTGCCTCTTTTAAATACTCCTCCTTAAAAGAAGCACCTTTACATATAAACATAGACTCTTTTACTACATTTGTTGAATTTATAGATATTTGGTATACTTTTCTTCCTAAGATATTCTTTAGTTCATCTTTATTAAGTAGTATTTTTTCTTCAGCTAATTTATCTATATACTTTTTTAATTCATATTTTTCCAAAATAATCTCTCCTACTTTTTAATATATTAAATATTAAAAAAATTATACAATATTTCTAAATTAAAATCAAGAAAAAATGCTGCACTTCAATTTTCATTTACGGCTAATCTTTAATTTATTTAAACAATTTTACAAAATTTAAATTTGAGTTTATAACCTTTTTAAATTTGCTTTTTGATTATTTTCTCTATTTCTTCTTTTGTTAATCCTGTTATTTCTAATATTTCTGTAATATTCATATTTTTCTTTATCATAGCTTTTACAACTTGAATCTGAGTTTTTTTCTTTCTATTTTTTCATCTATGACATTTTCTAAAAAACTCTTTAAATATCACTGTGTGAAAAAATATAACTAAAAATAATATCGTTCTTTACTTTATACTTTTTTATCAATTACCTTTCCTCCTTAATTATATAACATCATTTTTTACAAATCAACTTTTATTTAAAATTTATATGTTAT
>CAKPJL010000038.1 GCA_934162655.1 uncultured Clostridia bacterium
GTGCTAGTGTTATCGCTATTTAGATTTTCACCTTTGGTTGATAAATATTGAACTAAAGTATATATAAAGCATATGGCTGCTATTATTACAAGTAGTATAATGATGTACAATATAATTCTACTTTTGTCTTTTTTCATTATTTTCCTCCTAGAATGTCTATAGTATAACACAAAATAGTAAAAAATTTAAGAGAAAAAATATATAATTTCAAATTTCTATTTACAAATAGCTATTTTTTTGATATAATAATTCGGCGTTAGAGATGCACCATTAGCTCAGTTGGTAGAGCAGTTGACTCTTAATCAATTGGTCCAGGGTTCGAGTCCCTGATGGTGCACCATTTTTTTATTTAATTTATTTATATCATATATAATATATTTTTTCAATAAATTATATTATTTTATTTAATATTTAAGAAAAACCCACTTATAGAAGTGGGCTTTCTTTATTTCCTTGACTTTGCCTTTTTGTTTGCTTGCTTTTTCATCTCTTCAAACCTTTTTATTTTCATTGTCGTAGTCTTTATAAAATCTTCATCTTTAATTTCTAGTCTTTTTATTGCCTTATACGATACCAAAGATTTATTAATAATTTTAATCTCTTTCCAAATCATATCATATAGCTGTAAGTCAGTTGGTCTATTATCTTTATATGTTTCTTTTATATAATCTTCATCAAGTGTGACTCTTGCAGTAACTATAACCTCTAATTTTTTCCCTTCATAATCTTGTGGATATATCATAGATTCCTTTACAAGTGGAATTTTATTTATCATGTTTTCAATTTCTTCTGGGAATATTTTTTTGCCGTTTGATGTAACTATTATATTTTTACACCTACCAGTAACTACTAAATTACCGTTAAGATCAAAGTATCCCACATCTCCTGTATAAAACCAACCATTTTTAAATACTTTTTTTGTTGCCTTTTCATCCTTATAATAACCAATCATTATACTATCGCCACGAGCTATTATTTCACCTACATTTGAATTTTCATCAACATTTTCAGATAAGTCAATTCTTACCTCTACTCCTTCTACCGCCTTACCTACTGTACCAGATGCTCCTCCTTCAAGCGTAGTTCCTGCAAGAAGTGGTGAACATTCTGTAAGACCGTACCCTTGTAAAAATCTAAAACCATACCCTTCCATTTTTTCTACTAATGCTTTGTCAAGTGGTGCTGCACCACAAAATATATATTTTAGATTTCCACCTAATGATTCATGAATTTTAGCAAATATTTTTTTCCTAAAATCAAATCCCATCTTGCTCAAACCGTTTGCTATTTTTCCAACAGCTCTAATTAAAAATTCTTTTTTAGTTTCTTTTATACTCTTATCTATTTTCTCACTAATTTTTTCAACAAGTGCAGGAACAGCAAGTATAAAGTCTGGTTTTATAGTCTTAATATCTTTTGTTACATATTTAATACCCTCACATATTGCAACAGTTGCACCAACGGCAGTCATATGTAGGTAATCAAGTGTAAATTCATAAGTATGATGTATTGGTAAAATAGAAAGTGAAGTATAATTGCAAAAATTTGGAACTATTTTATAACATGCATATATATTAGTTACTAAATTTTTATGAGAAAGCATTACTCCCTTAGGTTCTGATGTTGTACCAGATGTAAAAAGTAGTGTGCACATTACTTCTCTATCTATTTTTATTTCAGCATAAGAATTATCTCCTTTTTGTATAATTTGTTTTCCTTTTGATATTATTTCATCATATGATAGACTTAATTTATCTGATTTTTCCTTATCCATATCTATAAAGACTGTATCTTTAGGTAGACTTTCTCTTATTTCTTCTATCATTTCTTTTTTTCTAGAAGAATATACTATGCATTTTGCCTCTGAGCGTTGCATAAGATTTAATATTTCGTTTGCTGGAAGTTCTTTGTCCAGCGGTACTATTACACCTACCCCACAAGCCACTGCCATATATGTTTCATACCATTTGTATGAACTTTCACCTATAACTGCGACATTACAATCCTTTAAATCTAGTTTTTTTATCATATATGTTCCAAGTGCATTTATATCATCTTTAAGTCTAGCATAAGAAATTTTAAAAAATTCTCTACTCACTGGATCTTTTTGCATAAACGCAACTTTATTTTTAAATTCGTCACATTTTATATTGATTATATCTTTTAGCGAATCCATTATTTTTGTTTCACTCATATTCCCACCCCTATAATAATACTTATTATATATATTTTTTATTAAAAAGTCAATAATTTGCTTTTTTTAAAAAAATGTGGTATAATATAATTATGTAAATAAAAAAATGATGAGCATCTGATTAGGAGCCATAGTTAACACCACATATTTTGTGGAAGGTAATTTATTAGATGCAAGAAAGGACAAAAATATGAAATGTAAGGTAATTGGTGTTGTTGTCTCTGCTATCCTGTTTGGCTTGTCCACAGTGTCATTTTGTATCTGTAAGAATGCAAGAGAAATCATAACTATTATTCCAAATTCTGGAATACAGTATATGTTAGCTTGGGTTCTTCCGTTTATGTCATTTGGATTTGGGTTCTTTTTCCTTGGTCTTGGCTTAAACACTTTAATATACAATTTAACATGTTACAATCCTTATGCAATCATCCATGAAGTCGTTTTAGGCAAATTAAGCAAGCATTAATAAATGCTTGCTTAATTTTATTCTTCTTGTTTTTTTGATATAATCTTTTTTTCTTTTATGTCTAAAACTTTTTCTGGATTATTACATGATTTTTTTATAAGATCACTGGCCTTATTTACTACATCAGGTACAATATCTACTAATTTATCTAAAGGTCCTGTCGACTGAACCGTTAAGAGTCTTACATTTCCATCTTTTACAACTAAAAAACCTATTGGAGATATATTAACACCTGCTCCACTTCCACCGCCAAATGGCAATTTAGAATTTTCTGAAAATTTATTTAATTTATTTGTATTAAATTCACTTCCACCTGCTGCAAATCCGAAACATACCTTAGATATAGGTATTATTGATGTTCCATCTTGTGATGTTACCATATCACCTATTATTGTATTAACATCAATCATACTTTCAAGAGATGTCATAGCAGTCATCATTAAATCTTCTATTGGATGTGCCTCTTTTTCCATTTTTTCTTTCCACCTTTCTTAATCTAATTAATACTTTTATTATTACAAAAATAGTATTAGCTAAATTAAATTTAAGTATACTATAAATTTTAAAATTATATATTACATTTGAAATATATGTATCGTATCTAACTTCTTTATAATTTACCATATCTTTTTTTAAAGCAAGTAAAATTGAAAATAAAGTATTTATAAATGCAATAGTATAGCAATTAACTACTACATCATAAAAATTTACTCCAAGTGACATATCTAACTTTTGAATGTATATACTATTATTTATCTTTTTTGCTTCTTTTCTTGACAAAAGAGCCTCATTAATTTTTTGCATACCAATAAGTTCCGTAAATAAGCTAAAAATAGTATTTATTATATTCTTGATAGTTCCATTTTCTTCTAATCTTTTAATATTGTTTTTTACCTGTAAATTTATCTTTGGTAAAGGAATAATTGAAAAAATATAAATTATTAAATAATTTTTTGCCCTATTTTTATCTATAATTTTATTTATTGTACTCTTTTTTGATTCATAGCATGAGAAATATTTAATTTTGATTTTTAAAGGTATTAATATTGCAAGTATTACAATTATTAAAATAAAAAATAATATTGTTTTTAGTATTTTTATCGCCCCTTTTTTAATAGTATTAGCAAAATTGAAACTTTTATAAAAAAAATAAACACTACTAAAAAAATAGTGTTTACTCTATTATAAATCTTTTTAATTTATTATTTTCTACCCTACCTAGTCCTTTATACTTATTGTTTAAATATATTCTAACAATCTCTTCACTAGTTGGCTCTATGTCAAACATAATACCATTTAAGAACTTATTATATTCATCCTCTTTAAAATTTATCTTTTTGTGATCACTAAAATATTCCTCAATTGGAATGACTTTTTTTAACATTTCCTCATAAGGTAATTCCAAAAAATCATACAATTTTATGCTATCTTCTATCTTAAAGTCACCAGTTTGCAGTCTTTCTAATTCACTCATTACTGCTCCACAACCAATTTTTTTACCTATATCATTTACTAGACTTCTAATATATGTTCCTTTAGTACAAGAAACTACCATACTTACCTCGTTTTTTGATAAGTCTACTTTTATATCAGAAATATCAAATATCTCAATTTTCCTTGGATCCACATCTACTTGCATGCCATGTCTTGCATATTCGTATAATCTTTTACCATCTACTCTTATGGCACTATAAAGTGGAGGTAACTGCATTTGTTTTCCTATAAAACGTTTTATTCGCTCTTTAATATATATATCATCTTTGGGTACAACAGATGCAAAAACTATTTTTCCTGTAATATCGTATGTATCAGTTTCCACACCAAGTAACATTTTAACTTTATATACCTTATTTTCTGATGTAAGACTATCTGAAAGTTTTGTTGCACTACCTATACATATTGGCAACACCCCGGTTGCTATTGGATCAAGAGTGCCTGTATGTCCTATTTTTGTTTTAGGAAATAGTTTTCTTATAACATCAACCACATCATGTGATGTAATTCCTTGAGGTTTATCTATGTTTAAAATTCCGTTTTTAACCTGCAAAATCATCTTTAAAACATCCCCCTATATAATCTAGCAATTTTTTCTTCTCTGCATCATATGTGCTATTTTTAGTATTCATTGTATATCCTGCTGCTCTTTTATGTCCTCCACCATTAAAAGCTATTGCAGCTTTAGATACATCAACTAGCCCATTTGAACGCATACTAACTTTTAATTCACCATTTTCCTTGCCTCTAACATACACTGCAACTTCTGTTCCACGAACGGATCTTAAATAGTTAGTCATACCTTCGGCATCTTCATCGTCTATACCAAGGGATGAGATAGTGTCATAATCAATATAAGTATATCTTAGCTTGCCATCATAAAATACTTCCATATTTTCAATTGCTTTTTTTATAAGATATAATTTTTCTTCGCTTATTGTATCATTTATTTTTTTACATATATCACTATGATCAATGCCAGTCTCCATTAGTATAGCAGCGGCTCTCATAG
>CAKPJL010000039.1 GCA_934162655.1 uncultured Clostridia bacterium
TGGAATTACCGTTATTACATCATCGCTAACACAATAATAAGTATCAATTAAAATACCTTTGTCTACATAACTATCACGAAATGGAAACCTTTGAAAAATTTTCTTGGCTACCATTATTTTTCTTTTCAGCTCTCATTTTTCTTTTTTGATACATGTCCATATATATTATTCACTCCATCTATCTTTCATTTTTTACAACTTCCTATATTATAGCACAATTATTTATTTTTATAAAGTCAATTGCTTGAATAAATTCACTATTAGATAGCCATTCTCCACAATCACATGTCATTTTTGCCATTTTAACAATCTCCTTAATCAATTTAATCCCACCTTATTATATTTATTTCATCAATATCAAATTCTCCACCACAAATAGGACATTTATTCATATCTTTAAGTAATTCAAGTTTAGTTTGGCATTTATAACACTTATATTCTGATATAAAGTCTTTTTCACCTTTTTTTAATGTTATTAACTTAAAATAAAATTAATTTTAAACTCCTTTACATTTTGGACATTGATATGTTTTATACCCATAATCATCTTCATCTAACATATATGCTTTACTCTTTAGAGTCTTTCTTAATCCCCACTTATCAATTCCATTTTCATATCTTCTTAACAAATTAAAATCACTTTCATTTTACATTTACTACATTTGTATTCAATACCTGAACCCATAATATACTCCTTTATTTGCTATGATTCCAATCAATCATATATTTTTTATCTTTTTCATTTTTACAACAAAAGTCAGGATTTTCTTTTTTCTTTCAAATTCTTTTCTATACTCATTTAGCAAATGACAATTTGCACCACCTGCATAATCAGATTTATCATTTTGTATAGGGCCATATTTCCAAAATCAATTCTCGCAGATATTATATATGCTATCTTTTTCTATCGTGTGTTCTCCACAACATGGACATTTAATTTTATCATTCATTATATTCATTCCTTACTTTGTTATTTTCACAAGATATTCATATAATTTCTTCACATCATCTTCGTCTAATATAAATGATACTCCAACCATTTCATCAAGAGCTCCTATCTTATCATTTGGATGTACAATTATTTCAGCATTTTTATTTTCCAGAAGTTTTGTTGAGTCACTATCTTCATAATACATCCCATATTCATCGCCTTTAGGATAAAATCTAACTTTAAATGCTGACTCAATTGGAACAAAACATGTAAATTCTTTCATTTCTCCAGTTATAAATTTATTTAATTCATCTCGAAGTCCCTCTACTTCGTATGACATCATATCATAACTATAATTTTGAAATTGTATAGCATAATTATTTACTTTCCACGAAACATTTGCCCAACTATCATCTTCAACTTTTCTATATTTTTCATAACCTGAAATACATAATTCAAGTTCATCATAACATAGCTTTAAAGTTTTATCATTCATACTTTTCACTCCTTTTACAGAAATCTTTTATCTGCTAATATATCTTTATCTTTGCCATTCCATCTTATTCCACAATTTAAGCACCAATAATCTCTTGTATTTTCATCTGCACATTCCCAATGAGTATTATATAACCCCATTCTTGCAAATCGTTGTTTTTCTACTTCTTTCTGTGCTTTTGTACCATTTATTAGTCTATAATACAAATCTCCTACATAAGTTCTTACAACAAATTTTCCGTTGCAATTAGGACATACTAAATCTTTGTCATTATTCTCTATTTTACCATTAGCTTCTGTTGCAACTTCAAATATAAATTGAGATTTTACATCTTTTAAATCAAAATTAGGAATAGTATCTTTTAGAATAGTTATAGCTTGTCCTAAATTTTTATATTTAATTTTTAATAATTGTTCTATTTCTTCGTCCTTTAATATAACTTTATATTTCAATAAAACCACCTTTTCAAAATTTTTTATAACAAAGTAGCATTAAACTTATTACATAAATCAACAATATAATCATATTTTAATAACTCTTTTTTCCATTTTTTGTTAATATTTTCAAGCCCATAATATATTCCTGCTAGTCCACCTACACAAGCTCCAACAGTATCTGTATCATTGCCTAAATTGATAGCTCCTATTATTGATTGATTATATGAATTTGTATTTAATAATACCCACAAAGTAGCCTCTAATGTGTCTATTACAAAACCTGTTGATTTTATCTCATTTAAAGAATATTGATTGATATTCTTTTTCAATATTCTTTTATATCTTTTAATTGTTTCTTCTGAAAAATATGTACTATATTTTATCTTTTTTATTTTTTTATATGCTTGTGATAAATTTTTATTATTTAATAATTCTATTCCATACATGACATATATAAAACATCCCATAACACTTATTTCGTGTCCATGAGTTATTGAAGATACTTTTTTAACTACTTCATAAATTTCTTGTTCTTTCATATTTTTTACATAGCAATAATAAACTAACGGTAATATTCTCATCAATGAGCCATTACCATTATCCATTTCAGAAATACCACCACATTTTTCTGCTATTTCTTGTTTTGACTCAAATTTTGCAATAGCTTTTAAGCAAGTTCTCCCAATATCAAATACTTTATCCGTTGGAGTATATTTAGCATTTTTCATCCATTCTAAAAAATTAGTTGCAATTGTATCACAATTTATAGTTTTATCTGTTATTATTGCATCTATTGTTGCAAAAATCATAGAAGAATCATCTGACCAACTTCCTTTTGGTACATTATGACTTCCATATCCAATCATTTCTGTTGTAGGATTTTGCATAAGTTTTTCTCTCATACAAAATTCCAACGGTACTCCCATTGCGTCTCCAACTGCTGATCCAATTATTCCTGCTTTTGAGTCTATCATTTTTGCACTTCCTTTATCTTCAATTACCCAAAATCATTATATCATAATGTTCTTTTTTTCTCAATACCATCAACATTTCTAAATTATCTTCTATCTGTTAGATATTATTTCAATAACTACATTATCTATATAAAAAAATATAATATGTATTTGATTAATTTTTCTTTCGAATAGTTTAATCCTTCACATTTTTATTGAATTACGAAAGATAGCAAATTTATAAAGTATTAATTTTCTAACACTTTTAGGAAGTTTTGAAAAAATTCATGGATTTTCTCTGTATAATTTTAAATTATGACTCATTATTATCTACTTTCTTATTAATATATTCTTCAATTAGTGGTATCCTTGCTTTATCCTTTTCTCTGCTACTTCCCTTTAAATATTTATAATACTTTTCAATGCTTTCTAAATTATACTCTCCATATCTTTCTATTTTCCATGAATCTTTTGTATCAAGAACACATTCTACTTTATCAGTTACTATATACCAACCATTGTCCTTTTTCTTTAAATTATAATTATTCTTTAATTCTTGTAAACCTTTTTCAGTAACTGCAATATCTAAATCTAAAGCATCTGGATATATCCCACGTATAACTAAAGCTCCGCTAGATAAAATCCAATACTCATCTTTATTTAATTTTAAGCTTTCAATCAATTTTATCAATTCTTCTTTATTCATTCTTTTTTCCATATTTTCATTTCTCCTTATAAATTACCATTTATCTATTACTTAATTTTTATTTCTTTTATATTAATAAAATCACTAAAATTTTAAGCATATCTATTAAAATGAATTATATCACACATATTAGTGTTTATAAAGCAAACTACATAAAAATATTTATTTTTAATAATTCGTTTTAGCATTGTTTCATTATGTATAGTAGTATTTAATCAATTGTTAATTTCTAATTTTACCTAAACTAATTACAACAGTGTTTATCCTATCATCCGCATATGTAAGTATAAGGAAAGTTTTTATTAAAGTACGATAAAAAAAGTTATAAAAAAGCAAAATAAAAATAATAGTTTAATTTTAAACTTTACTATTATTTTTTATTTATTAAAAATCCCTATAATTATTGAAGATTTTAATCTTCTAATTTATCAAATAAACATACATATTCTTTTTTATTATTATTAACCATATAAATTCCTATATTATCCTTACCCAATTCATCAACATATGTTACAAATTCCATATCTATAAAAAAATAATCATATTCTCCCGACTTAAGATATGTACCTTCATCAAGCTCTTCATTTTGTAATTTACTTAGTTCTTTTTCCTGTTTTCTATATTTCTTTTTTATGTAATTATATTCTACTTTAGGAAAGTTTTGGCTATTCCAGTAATAAATAGATGTGGGTTGTATAGTAAAGCCTCCAATATCAACATCTTTTTCATTAGGATTATCTTTTTTTCTAAGACAACGAAGGGTACGATAAATACATATGCCCGTTTTCTTAAATATTTTCATCAAATCATCCATCTTGTATGAATTAAGTTCCTTTTCGTATTTTTCATAAAATTTTTTTACTTTTTCATCTTTGTATGTTTTTCCTTTTTCATCAAATGTAATTATTTTTTCAAAATCTGATGAGTCAATACAAATTTTTTGGTTTACTTTTTTATATCTTAATGATCTGATATAACCCTTTAAATAATCCATATAACCACCTTTTTTTCATATATTTTAACATAAAATCAAGTGATTTACAACTGGTTACTTGCTTTATATAATTTATTCCATCTAAAAAGTCTCTTATTATTAATTTTGCAGGTATTTTTTATAGTAAAACATTTTTTGTAACCACTGCTTTGATATAAATAGCACATATACATACTTTCTTACAATTATAATTTACTAAATATTACTGTTTTTTCCTTCATCACTATTTTTAAAACTTTATAAAAATATTCTTGTAATTCTTTTTTATATGTTAAAAAGAGTGGTCTATCTCAAAGCCTAAGTATTTTTAATCTCCTCATAAGTTAACTTATAATAATCTTTTTTATTATCTTTTATATAATTCCATAATGGTTCATATTTACTCATTTTTTACTCCTATATTTTTTTGCAAAGTTCATCTTTCATTAGACATCGTCATATTTTAAAAAGTTTTTATCCAACTCTTCTTCCACTCAAGGTAAATCTTCTCTTTTTTTCTCAATTCTTGACTCCGCACCAGCTATACAAACA
>CAKPJL010000040.1 GCA_934162655.1 uncultured Clostridia bacterium
TTGACATATTGCCTCTTCCTTTTTTTATTGTTGCATCATTTAAAAGACTAACATCTATAACATAAAGTTTATTTTGAATATCATTTTTTGAAATCACTTCTTCTAAAAATTCATTACCAAGTGATTTTGCACTAACAACCTCACCAGTTGATGGCAATTTAAAATTATCTAGCACATAATCATTTAGTGAATCAGAAACTCTACTAAGCTGAGATAAAAATTCCTCATACTGAGCAGTTTTTATGGAACTAGAACCGACAATTATAGTTGAAGTTATAAGAAGTGCCATTACACTTATTGCAACCACTAATATAAGCATTGATATACCTTTTTTCATATGTTACCTCCAAAATTTAAATACATTATATATTATGATACTACAATTATAGCTTTTTTTCAATATTTGTAGAAAAAATAAAACACAAAGTAAAAATACTTTGCGTTTTTCTATATTATATAAATCTTTTAGTATTATCTATTTTGTTGCCAGCAAGAAAAGAAACTATATCCATTTTTTTTGAATTCGGTGCTTGAATTTGTGTTATTTCTAAAACCTTATCAGTACACTTAATTCCTAAATGTTTTTTGTCTAGTATAACTACTTGACCTACATTGCCACAAATATTTTGATCACTTATTTTTGCACCATAGACTTTATATTTAATACCATTTTCGTCTTCCATATATGCCCCAAGGCTTCCAACAGCTCTAATTAAATTAACTAAATCTAAAGCCGTTTTATTAAAATCTAATTTTGTCATTTCACGAGTTATTTGTGGTGCAATACTTCCTTGTTTTGGTTGTTTTATTCTTTTTATGCTACCATCTATAACCTTGTCTAGTGTATCAATTAAAAGATCTGCACCAACAATTGACATCTTATCAAACATAGTATCACAATTATCACTATCCAAAATTTCTACTTCTTTTTTAAGTAACATATCACCTGTATCCATACCTTCATCCATAAACATTGTAGTTATACCTGTAACTTTTTTTCCATCAATTATAGCCCATTGAATTGGAGCAGCTCCTCTATATTCTGGAAGTAGTGAGCCATGTACATTAATGCATCCGTATTTTGGAATTTCAAGTATTTGCTTTGGTAGTATCTTACCATACGCTACAACCACTATTATGTCTGGATTTATATCTTTTAAAATATTTATTACTTCTTCATTATTTCTTAACTTTTGTGGTTGATATAAATCTATGTTATTAAGCATAGCATATTCCTTTACAGGAGACATTTTAAGTTTCATTCCTCTACCAGATGGCTTATCTTGATTTGTAAAACATGCTACCACATTATAAGAGCTTTCTACCAATTTTTGCAAGGATTTTTTGGCAAACTCTGGGGTTCCCATAAATACTATTTTTACTTCATTTCTATCTATCATTTTAATCCCTTCTTATCGCATATTCTTAATATCTGAAAGATCAGATTTTAATTTTTGCAATTTTTGTATAACATCATAAAGTTCACTTTCGTCTACATTTTGCTTTAAGTTAGATTTTACTGTATTTGTCATATCATCTACATCTTGTTTTAAGAAAGCAAGTAGCTCAAGTACATCAAACCTTGGTGATGAGTATTTAACTGCATTTTTGTCTTTTGTACCATCAATATAAAAGCTTTCTTGATATTCTGGGATAGCACACTTTATTTCATATTTTCTCTCAATTTCGTCTTTTAGTGATTGTTGTGCCTCATACTCACCATGTACTATAAAAATATTTTGTGGCTTTTTTTCAAGTTTATCTACCCAAGCTAAAAGCCCCTCTTTATCTGCATGTCCTGAGAATGCATCAAGAGTTCTTATTTCAGCATTAACAGCTATTTCTTCTCCAAATATTTTTACCAATTTTTCTCCAGACATTATTCTTCTACCAAGTGTACCTTCAGCCTGAAATCCTACGAAAAGTATTGTACATTCTGGTCTATATAAGTTATGCTTTAAATGGTGCTTAATTCTTCCTACTTCACACATACCAGAAGCTGATATTATTATTTTTGGAGTCATATCTTCATTTAGTGCTTTTGATTCGTCAGATGTGGTAACAAAATGAAGATTATCAAAATCAAGTGGATTATCGCCTTTTAATAGATATCTTAGAGCATCTTCATCATAATACTCTGGATTTTCTTTAAATACCTCTGTTGCATGCACAGCAAGTGGACTATCAACATATACAGGAATTTTATTTATTTTATCTCCTATTCCTTTCATTGCAGCGTATTTATTTATTTCATATAATATCTCTTGTGTTCTACCAACAGCAAAAGATGGTATTATAACATTTCCACCTCTTTCAATTGTAGTAAGTAAAATATCAATAAATTCTGATGATTGATCTTCCATTTTAGCATGTAATCTATTACCATAAGTGGATTCCATTACTAAATGATCTGCCCTTTTAATATAAGTGGGATCATTTATTATCGGCATATTAAGGTTTCCAAGATCACCTGTAAATACAACATGTTCTACTTTACCATTTTCGTATATATCAAGTTCCACAATTGCAGATCCAAGCATATGCCCTGCATCTACCAATTTAAATGAAATCTTATCATCTATTTGAATTGTCTCATTATAATCAATTCCTTCAAATATTTTTAGACAGTCCATAGCATCTTGTGCTGTATACATTGGTTCTGTTGGAGCTTTACCAGCTCTTTTTCTTTTCTTATTTACCCATTCTATTTCTTTTTCTTGTATGTGACCACTATCTGGTAACATTATTCTACAAAGGTCAACAGTAGCATTTGTAGCGTATATTTTGTTGCTATATCCCATCTTATACAACTTAGGAATTCTTCCTGAGTGATCAATATGTGCATGAGTTAATATAACAAAATCTATATCTTCAATATTAAAAGGAAAATCTTCATAATTTAACATTTGATCTGTTAGTTTCCCTTGAAACATTCCGCAATCAATTAAAAATTTTTTACCCTCTGTCTCTACCATATGACAAGACCCTGTTACAGTTCTTGCTGCACCATAAAATGTTATTTTCATATAAAAACCTCTCTATCTTCCAAAACAAATATCCATATCGCATGCTGTTTTATAAATATCGTTATTTTCTAAATCCAATATTCTTGGTACTCTTACTTTTGGAAATTCCATTTTAACTAATGAGTTTTCGTAAGCTCCAACTATTAATCCGCTTCTACCACTTATCAAAAGATTTAGTGCATAATTTCCAAGTCTTGCTGCAAGTATTATATCTGATGTTGCAGGAGCACCTCCTCTTTGAATATGCCCAAGTACCATATGACGTGCTTCATATAAAGTATTTTTTTCTATTTCATAAGCTAGCTTTTCTGCAATTCCACCATATCTTTTTTGTTCAAAACTGTCTTTTACAAGCCTACTTATAGTTTCATCTTTACCTTCTTCTTTTGCAGCTTCTGATACAGCAATTATTACATATCTTTTTCCAGATTTCATTATTTCCTCTACCTTAGAGCATACTACACTTAAGTTATAATCCATTTCTGGTAAAAGTATAATATCTGCACCTGATGCAAACCCAGCATAAAGGGTTAAATATCCTGAGGTTCTACCCATAAGCTCTACTACCATAACTCGTCTATGAGAATATGCAGTTGTTTTTAAAGTTCTAATAGCCGCTGTTGCATTTTCCACAGCAGTTTCAAACCCTATTGTAGGATTACTTGCAACCATATCATTATCTATTGTTTTAGGAATTCCTACTGTTGGCATACCAGCTTCATTAATTACTCTTGCAGAGTCTAGTGTTCCGTCACCACCAACTATTATCATGCCCTCTACGCCGATTTTTTTTAAAGCCTCTATGGAATCTTTTACTCTATCTTCAAATTTTCCTTTTTCAATTTGTGAGGGATAAGCAAATGGACATTCTTTATTTGAAGACCCAAGAATTGTCCCACCCATGGTTTCAATATCAGTTACAAAGTTTCTGTCAAGTACCTTGTATCTTCTTTCAACAAATCCAATGTATCCATCAAGTATTCCAACTACAACAATACCTTTTTTTTCTGCTGCAAGCACCACTGTTTTTATAACAGAATTAAGTCCTGCACAGTCACCACCCGCTGTCATTATGGCAATTTTTTTCATATAAGTTCCTCCTTTATTTTATCTATTATTAAGTCTGAATTGTCACTTGAGGTAATTAAACTTCCAATAACAAATTCATCTACTTTTTTCATACTTTTTCTTTTTAATACTTCTAAATTGACACCGCCATCTATTTCTAAAGTTAAATTACTATACTTATTTTTAAAACTATCTATCTTTTCATCAGTAGAACTAATATAATCCTGTCCACCATATCCTGGCTTAACAGACATAATTAGAACTTTATCAATTAAATTTGCGTACTTTTCTATAACTTCAATGCCAGTTTCTGGTTTTAATACAACTCCTACTGATAGTTTCCTTTTTTTACTTCTTAATTCATTTTTCTTTAGCAATAAATACATCAATGCTTTATTAAAATCTTCAATTTCATAGTGTATTAATATTGAATCAGCTCCATATCTTATAGCATTATCTATATATAAATCATCAATTGGTTTTTCTACCATAAGATGTACATCTGTATAAATTTTATTATCTTTTGCAAGCTTGATAAGCTCTATATCTAGACCATGTGGCTTTACAAACTTACCATCCATTATATCTATATGTAACCAAACATCTTTATCTTTTAAACTACATATAAACTGTTCTTTGTTTTTGGTGCTCAGTACCGAAACAAGAATTTTTTTCATATAATCACTCACTTACCTATATTTTCTTTTGTCTTTTTCTTTTAGTTCTAAAT
>CAKPJL010000041.1 GCA_934162655.1 uncultured Clostridia bacterium
CAATATTTTTTATCTCATCTTCTGATAAACCTGTTACTTTGCATATAAAATTAATATCTGCATTTTCTTTTAACATAGCTTTTATAACTTGAATCTGAGTTTTTTTAATTCCTTTTTTTACTTGCAATTTTGCTATACTACCAAAATATAAATATACTCTTTTCAAATAACTATGGTGAATATTTTTTTGCATTTCTACATCTACAAATGTGTCTTTATTTATTACTGCCTTTATATCTAAGACACATAGCTTTTCACTAAAATTATTTCTATCTAGTCTAAACTGATTTCCTACTTCTAAACTTTCTATTTTTTCATCTATGACATTTTCTAAAAAACTCTTTAAAATATCACTGTGTGAAAAAATATAACTAAAAATAATATCGTTCTTTACTTTATACTTTCTTATCAATTACCTTTCCTCCTTAATTATATAACATCATTTTTTACAAATCAACTTTTATTTAAAATTTATATGTTATTTTTCTAATGTATATAAAAAAAAGAAAAGTCACCCCCTAAAAATAAAAAGAAAAAAGCTTAAATATTTTACTTAAATAAACTATTTTGATAAAACACTTTTAGAAATAAAACTTAATTTGAAAAAACTTTAAACAAATATACAATAAATATATTTGTTTAAATTAAAAAAACACACTATTTACAAAATGTAAATATATTTTAAATTTTTAGACATAACTAGATGATGTGTGACAAAAAAATCGCAAGTTAGAAAAAAACATTTTCTAATTTGCAATTTTTAATTTAACCTTTTACTGACTTTTCCCCACTAGTTATCCATGGCAATTTATTTTATATTTTTTAGACTATCTTTAAAGTTTTTTTGTTCTTCTTCGTCTTGTTTTATTTTAACATCTTGACTTTCATTTTTTTCTTCTTTTACTTCTCCTGCTGTATAATTTTTAATATATTTATTTTCCTTATTACATTCATCAACTAATCCATTTATTTTATCATAAATTTCATTGGGATTATTTATACCATATATTATTAATCCTGAGTTATGTTTCCCCTCTGCATTTGTTGATATGATTATAATTCCGTATCCCATAAGTCTATCCCATACTGTTCTTCTTATTTCTATTTCCTTTATATTTTCATACTTTACAACTTTTCTTTGTTGATTTAAAAATGTATCTTCATAAATTACTTTATCACTATAAAAACTATAAGTAATTCTTTTATACTGCATTATTTTTAATGCTAAATCAATTATAAATTTTAAAACAAATATAATTAAAAAGAAAAGACAAATCCAATATAAAATTTCCATAGCATTCATATTAAAAAATACTGCCTCTAAGCCTACTTTGCTCTTTCCAAAACTTACTGCTATCATGGCAACAATAAATACGAATATCATTATTAAACTTCTTCTTAATTTAGCCCCAAGAGGCATTGTTATCTCATATATAAAATTGAACTTTGGACTAATTTTATACTTAACTTCTTCCATAATAGCACCTACTTTTCAATAATTGTTCCTAGTTTTTCACCAGATATAGCACGTTTTATTGAATCCTTATCATTTAGTGCAAACACAAGTATTGGTATATTATTTTCCATGCAAAGAGTAATTGCAGTAGTATCCATCACATTTAATTTATCAGAAATTGTTTGCATATATGTGACCTCATCATATTTTTTTGCGTCACTGTACCTTTTAGGATCTTTATCATATACTCCATCAACATTTTTAGCAAGAAGTATCACATCAGCATTAATTTCACTAGCCCTTAGTGCTGCAGCAGAATCTGTCGTAAAGTATGGACTTCCCGTACCACAAGCAAATATCACTACTCTTCCTTTTTCCAAATGTCTTACAGCTCTTCTTCTTATATAAGGCTCTGCTATTTGCTTCATTTCAATAGCAGTCATTACTCTTGTATAAATACCTTTACTTTCTAGTTTGTCTTGCATTGCAAGTGCATTTAATGTTGTAGCAAGCATTCCCATATAATCAGATGTTGTTCTTTCCATATACTCCGCACCATATTTTCCACGCCAAAAGTTTCCTGCTCCTATTACTAAGGCAACTTCAACACCTTTTTTTGAAATATCAACAACTTGGTTTACCACTTTTTCTAATTTTTCTTCATCTATACCTCTTCCATCTTCTTTGCCAAGTGCCTCTCCGCTTATTTTGATTAAAACTCTCTTATATTTAGGTTCAAATTTCATAAAAATACCTCCAAATTACTTATAAGTATATTATATAAAAAAGTATTTTTCAACCTTTTTGTTGACTTTTCCTACTAAAAATGCTATAATGATCTTGTGTTTTAAAACACGACTATTATCCAAATGGATTAATAGGATCTCCTTAATTTTTTGATTTTATTTTATATGATTTTATTTTTCCTGCCAACATTTTGGCAGGATTTTTCTTTTCATATTTGATCTCTAAGTATCAAAATAAATTCTAAAAATAATGTATTAGATAGCGTTTATATTTTACATAAAATTTAATTTATTAGTTATTTTTATTGACTTTTTAAATATAATATGTTATACTTATCTTAATTATTTTGATTATGTCTAGCTTGAATAAGCTGTCTTTTTGTTTTTGTCCTCAGTTTTTGTTATTTTATTTTCCCAATATATTTATTGGGATTTTTTTTTGCTTTTTATTAATTTTTGAGTATTGAAATATATAAAATTTTAATATATAATTTTTAATATATCTTATAAGGAGGTTGTTATGGGAAAATGTAAGTGTTACAACTGTGATAACTATGATGAAAATTTAATTAAAATTGCAAAAAAATATGAAGGTAAAAGTGATGATATAATTGAGGCACTACATGAAGTTCAAGATTTATATGGTTATATTTCATCTGATGCTCAAAAATGTTTATCTAAATACCTAAATGTTCCTATGTCTGAAATTTATGGAATAATTACATTTTATTCGAGATTTACTCTAAAACCTAAAGGTAAATATAATATACAAGTATGCCTTGGAACAGCTTGTTACGTAAAAGGCTCAAAAAAAATACTTGAAGCATTTGAGAAAGAATTAAATATTAAATCTGGTGATATAACAAGTGATGGTATGTTCTCACTAGAAGAAGTAAGGTGTATTGGTGCTTGTGGTCTTGCTCCAGCAATAGTTGTAAATGAAGAAGTTTATGGAAAATTTACAGAAGATAAAGTACATGAAATAATAGAAAAATATAAAAACATGTAAGTGAGGTAAATATATGGAACTTTCTAAAAAATTAGATAAAATAAGAAGAGAATATAAAAATATTGCAAAAGAAAATAGAATACTTGTATGTTCTGGTACAGGATGCACTTCATCTAAAAGCCAAGACTTATTAAAGGCTCTTAGAAATGAAATTTTAAATAGAAAACTTAAAAATGTTACAGTCTCAAAAACTGGCTGTTTTGGTTTTTGTGCAAAAGGTCCAATTGTTGTAATAGATCCAGATGAGATATTTTACGAACAAGTAAAAGTAGAAGATGCAAAAAAGATAATCGATGCATTTGAAAAAAACACAGTTTGTGAGGATTTATTAGTAAAAGAAAATGAAAAATATGTAAAAAAATGGCATGAATTAAATTTCTATAAAAAACAAGACAGAATTGCACTTAAAAATTGCGGTAAGATAGACCCTGAAAACATAAATGAGTATATAGCATACGATGGGTACAAAGCCATACAAAAAGTCCTTTTAATGTCACCTGATGATGTGATAAAAGAAGTACTAGACTCTGGACTTCGTGGCAGAGGTGGGGCTGGATTTTTGACTGGCAAAAAATGGATGTTTGCCAAAGCTTCAAACTCTACACAAAAATATGTATGCTGTAATGCAGATGAAGGAGATCCAGGTGCCTTCATGGATAGAAGTATATTAGAAGGTGACCCTCACTTAGTAATTGAAGCAATGATGATCGCAGGATATGCAGTAGGAGCCTCAAAAGGTTATATATATGTTAGAGCTGAATACCCTATTGCTGTTAATAGACTAAATATTGCAATCAAACAAGCAAGAGATTTTGGGCTACTTGGTAAAAAGATATTTAACACAAATTTTTCTTTTGATTTAGAAATAAGACTTGGTGCTGGTGCTTTTGTTTGTGGTGAAGAAACAGCTCTTTTAAATTCAATTGAAGGTAAAAGAGGCGAACCAAGAGTTCGTCCACCTTTTCCAGCAGTAAAAGGATTATTTAATAGTCCTACTGTTCTAAACAACGTTGAAACTTATGCAAATATTCCTGGTATAATATTAAACGGTAGTGATTGGTTTAAAAAAATTGGTACAGAAAATTCAAAAGGGACTAAAGTATTTGCACTTGGTGGTGATATAAAAAATGTTGGATTAGTTGAAGTACCAATGGGGACTACATTACGTGAAATTGTATATGACATTGGTGGTGGAACAGAAAGTAAGAAAAGATTTAAGGCAGCACAAACTGGTGGCCCAAGTGGAGGATGTATACCTGAAGAACATTTAGACACTCCAATAGACTATGACTCACTTTCAAAGATAGGCTCTATGATGGGATCTGGTGGATTAATAGTAATGGATGAGGATAAATGCATGGTTAATCTTGCAAAATTCTTTTTAGAATTTACAGTAGATGAATCTTGTGGTAAATGTCCACCTTGTAGAATTGGTACTAAAAGAATGCTCGAAATTTTAACTAAGATAACAAAAGGAAATGGAACATTAAGTTCGGATGGAAAAACAAAAACATTTCCTATAACAGTTAGAAATATTAAAGGTGGAAATGTAACAA
>CAKPJL010000042.1 GCA_934162655.1 uncultured Clostridia bacterium
AGATATGATAGGTTCTACAACATTCATATAAACAATAGGTTCTAAATTTTCTTGTTTACCAATTCTTTTATATTGTTCATAATCTCCCATATAGATTTTATTATCAATAATCTTTTGAATGGTAGTATCTTTCCAATTTTTCTTTGGATAAATATTGTTTTCTTTGAAGTAATTAGCAATTTGCTGAAAACTTTTACCCTCTAAATACATATCAAATATCTTTTCTACATAGGGACGAGTAGCATTATCTATAACCATTCTTTTATCTTCTGCACTCTTATAACCAAATGGTCTTTGTCCTGGAATATGACCTGATTTAATGGCTCCATTTAATCCAAATTTAGTTCTTTCTGATACGATTTCTATTTCTAGTTGAGATAAAACTGTAAGCATTCTTACGAAGAATCTACCATTAGCAGTAGAGGTATTTACATCATCTCTATCACATAATAGAAAGCAATTATATTGTTCTAATACTGATATTAGTTCTTCTAAATCACGTACTGAGCGAGTAATTCTATCAAGTTTATAAGCAACAACATAATTAAGTTTTCCTTCCTTCATATCTTTAAGCATTTCTTGAAATTGAGGTCTATGTTCCATATCTTTTGCAGATATTCCTGCATCTTTATAGACCTTATAAACATCTAACCCCTTAAACTTACATAACTGAAGTAATTTTTCTTCTTGTTCTCCAAGTGAAAATCCTTCTCTTGCTTGATCTTCGGTTGAAACACGAATATAAACTCCAGCAACTTTCCTTTCATTATCCATAATTATCATTCTCCTTTCTTTCTTTTAGTAATGAAAGGCACCAAAGTAAAAAGGTGTCACATAACAAGGACACCTTTGAATCTATTAGTTATTTATACGACAAAAACAACCAATATTGTGGGAGTATATAAACTCGCCAATTCATTAATGCCTTGCTATGTACTCTGATAATTCAGACAATGGGATTTTCTTCTTTAAATTCCCTATATAAAAATGTTTCTGTTCATTGAAGAATAGGTATAACTTATCTCCAATAATTACTTTATGTGGCTCTACATACGCTAGATTGGTATGTTCCACAATCCTTAAGTATCCTTCAATTATTTGATAGGACTTCTTATTAAATTTGCAAGACCAATTAATTTTGGCTTTGAGTTCATCACTCATATTGATTTTCTTTTTTACGATATTAATCATACCACATCACACCCTTTCTTTGCAATAGCAACAAAAAAATCAACTTGCGTTGATTTAATCATTAACATCGCTTGGTGCGACGATTTTATCTTTTGGAGCGGGCGATGGGAATCGGACCCACACAGCCAGCTTGGAAGGCTGGAATTCTACCATTGAACTACGCCCGCATATACTTTTCTTAAGTATGTATTTATTATACTTAAAAAAAGACTATTTGTCAAGCATTTTTGGAAATTTTATTAATTTTGTTCTACAATTATATTTTCAGTAATTGGTTTATTATTCCTCAAGATAAACAAGAACACATTTCCTAATATTCCTCCACCCACTAAAATATTTAAAATTGTAAATAAAACTCCATTTTCACTATATTTCATAAATATTCTTGAATATGTGATGTAAAAAACTACAAGATATGCTAGACTTATAAGCATAATAATTATCATAAATATTACTGCAACAATACTATCAATTTCTAGTGTTCCAAATAAAGCTGAAAACATACCACTAAAAAAACTTATAAAACTAACTGCTACTTGTAAACATACAAGGGCTATTCCAAGACTACTTACTTTATTTGGATCCTTACTCCCTATTCTTCCCAAATAATAAGTATTTAAATACGGTACAAAAGCAAGTGCAGGAGTTTTATCATTTAACCCTTTTAAAAGCCCCATTATTCCAAAAGACATAAGCAAGTATGATCCTATGCTTATAGCAAGTATTAACATAACGATTACAGCAAAAAAAATTCCACCAAATAATATAAGTTGTGTCATAATTCTTCCTCCTTAAATATTATTCCATTTATTAAATATTATTACTATTATTTTACAAAACTTATTGCTACTCCATCTCCAATATCAAATATTTTAGATTCCAATCTTTCATCTTCTGATATTGTTTTTATATAAGCTCTAAGTCTAGTAACGGCCGTTCTATGTCTATGCTCATTATATTCTCCAAGTACCCTACCACGCCATAAAACATTATCTGCAATAATTAATCCACCAGATTTTACAAGACGCAACGCTTGCTCTAAAAATATATTATATTGTCCTTTAGCAGCATCAATAAAGCAAACATCATATTTTTCACTATCTGGTATAGTTGAAAGATACTTGGTAGCATCATCATGTATAATTTCAATTATATCATCAAGTTCCATATCATATATATTTTTTTTAGCTATTTTATATCTTTCATCATTTAGCTCAATAGTCTTAATTTTTTTATTATCACCCTGTAAATATTTTGAAAAACATATTGCAGAATATCCAACAGCAGTTCCTACTTCTAATATCTTTTCTGGTTTCTTTAATTTTAATACTAGTTCTATCAAATTTAATGATACATCTTGTAATATTGGAACATGATTTAAAATAGCATCCTCTTTTATTTTTAAAAATATTTCTTCTTTATCCATTTTATCCTTCTTTTTATATATCTTTTAATATATTATTTATTTCATAACCATTATATATAATATCGTACAAAGTATTTATTGATTTAACTTTTACATTCTTTTGTACAAGCATTTTGTGCAATATGTTTAAAGTTGAAATTCCTTCAACAGTGGTTACATTCATTTTTTTTAATATATTATCATATTTATAACCACTACCAAGCATTTTCCCAAAAGTATAATTTCTACTCTTACTGCTCATACATGTAAGTAGCATATCACCAAGACCAGCATATTCAAACAAGGTATCATCATTTCCACCAAAGTATTTTATAAGCAATCTCATATCTTTAATAAGCTTAGAAAGCAAAGCTGCTTTTAGTGAATCTGAATATCCCTTTGCATCAGCATACCCACAAAATATTGCAAATACATTTTTTACAGCACTAGCTACTTGTATTCCTATCATATCATTTAACGGAATAACAACTATATTTTCATTTTCTAAGCATACCTTTACTGTTAATATTGCAAAATTAGATGGTGAGGCAACATTTAATCCTATGTCAGATCCATCTGCAAGCTCACTAGCAATAGAAGGGCCAGAGAGCATACAAATATTGTTAGTACCTTCTAACTCTTCTTGTGCTATATTTGATACAAACTCTCCGCTTTCCTCTTCTATACCTTTTGTAACTAAACATACAACTTGTTTTTTATCTAAAAATTCATGTAAATCTTTTAACACATTACGTACGGCATTCATAGGAATTGCCACCACAATTATGTCAGCATTCTCTACACACTTTTGCATATCGCATGTAAGTTTAATTTTAGTAGGTATCTTTACCCCTGGTAATACCGCCCTATTTTCTCTTATTATTTCAACACTTTCTAGTTCTTCTTTAAATTTAGTCCATATAACTACATCGTTTTCATTTTTATAAAATACTTTTGCAAGAGCAATTCCATATGCCCCCATACCGAGTATTGCTATTTTCATATTACTCTCCTCTTATGTTTTTTATTTATTATCTAAGTTTTATATGCACATCTCTTAATTGGGCTTCACTTACACAAGCTGGTGCCTTCATAAGTAAATCTCTTGCCTTAGAGTTTTTAGGAAATGCTATAACTTCTCTTATATTTGTTTCATCTAAAAGCAACATTATCATTCTATCAATTCCTGGTGCTCCACCCGCATGTGGTGGTGCTCCATATTGAAATGCATTATATAATGCCCCAAAACGCTTTTCTACTTCATCTGAACTATAACCTGCAATCTCAAAGGCCTTTTTCATTACTTCTATTTCATGGTTTCTTACTGCACCAGATGCAAGTTCATATCCATTACATACAAGATCATATTGATATGCATCAATAGATAATGGGTCTTGTTCTTGCAACGCTTTTAAACCGCCCTTTGGCATTGAGAATGGATTATGGCAAAATCCTATTTTTCCTTCATCATCCAATTCATACATTGGAAAATCAACTATAAAACAAAATCTATATATATCTTTTTGTAAAATATCTAATCTTTTACCAAGTTCAATTCTAACTTGCCCTGCATCTTTGCATGCTTTCTCATATTTATCTGCAATAAAGAATATAGCCTCGTTAGATTTTAAATCTAATATTTGTTTTAATGCTTCAAAAGTTTTTCCCTCAATAAATCTTGATATTGTACCAGATATATTCATATTATCATCAAATTTTACCCAAGCAAGTCCTAAATCCTTTGAAGTCCATTCATATACGGTTTTATTATAATAATCAAGTCCTCTAACAATACTTGTATC
>CAKPJL010000043.1 GCA_934162655.1 uncultured Clostridia bacterium
AATACAGCTTTTTTGCACTGTCAAGCATTTATTTATAATATTAACCTTTTTGACAAAACTAGTGGGGTTTTGACAAAAAATATATACTAAAAAGAAGCAAATAACATCTATTTGCTTCAAAAAATAATTTATATTTTAAAAATTTCCTTCTAAATAAACATTATCCTTATTATTGGTATGTATTGTAATGTTTACATTATCATATTTTGAAATTATATTATTTATATATAAAATTTCAGCTTTATCATTAAATTCAAGTATTTCCTTTATACTTAAATTTAATCCATTAATCAAATCATAGATCTTATATTCACTTCTAATCATATTACAGATTCCATCTAACTTTATATATATTCCTTGTTCTCTATCCTCTATTACATTTATATTTATTTTTTGGTCCGTATTGTTAATAACTTTAATACCTGAATATTCTTTATATATACTATATTCCTTTTTAGAATTATTTTCTATTATCGCATTTTTTATTTCATCTTCATATAATATTTTATTTACAAAATAATTTACTCCACTAAATATAAATGAACTAAATATTACAAGTGCTGTAAGTATCATTCCAAAAAAGTCATATTTTATATCAGTATTTTCTTTTTTAGAAAAATATAGTATTTCGCATCCTGCAAATATCAATATAGCTGGCCAAAACATAAGTGTAATTCTTAGAACATCAATTGAACAAAACGTAGCAATAATAATTGTTATTCCCACAAGTATTAAACTAACTCCAAATGTAGTTCTCCCTACTCTTACAATCTTTTTTGACTCCATAGTATTCACCCTACTTTTCTTTCTTTCCAATAAATTTTATACCAACATATATTGATAAAATAGCAATTATAAGAGATGGTAAATATGTTGATACTGTTTTTAATATAGTCTTTAATATAACAATATCATACTTACTTGCAATAGACAAAAATACATTGTTAAATAATACATATATTCCAATAAATATAAATATTGCTGCCACAAAATTATTCTTCTTATCAAACTTAAATCCTATTTTTTCAAGATAAGTGCAAGATAGTACATATTCATCTTTAATTTGATTATCGCTTCCTATTTTATTTCTTATATTATATGTATCAAAAAAACTAAAAGCCAAAATAAGTGGAATTGGAATTGCAAAAACAGGCATGTTTACCATTGCAAATATTGCAATAGATATGGCAAATATAATCATTATTGAAATTCCTCTTTTCATATATGACTGGTACATTTGACCAGCACCAGGTATAAAACTAAAACAAAATGTTAAAAACAAATTTTTTTTCATATTATTTTTCCTTCCTTTCTATATTAATTGGTGTAAATAAAAATGTATTAATCTTACCAGATACATTTTCTATATTATTACATATAAGTGTAACTATCTCTTTTTTATCTTCGTTTCTATGAAAATTTTCTTTGTTAATTGTTGATATTCCTAAATTCCATAAAATAAGTGTTGTTATCGTAAATCCTGCTATTTTTAAATACCTTTTGAATTCAAAATATTTTGTATTTTTATATTTTTTGGAAAATTCATCCATCCTTTTTACTAATTTTTTTTCAATTTTTTTATCATAAGGTATATTATTATTATTTTCAATTTCTAAAATATATCTTTCTAATTTATAACTATTACTTAATATGTAATCAATTTTTTTTATTTTTAATTCATCTTTACTCATAACAAATCTATACCTCCCTTACTATCAATAATTTTCTTTAATTTAATCTTTCCTCTATATAACTGTGTCTTTATCACATTTTTATCTTTTTTATACTTTACTGACAATTCATCTAAGCAAAGCCCTTTTATATAATAATCATTTATTAAACTTCTATAAGGTTCTTTTAATCTATTTATTGCACTTATTGTAAGGTTATCCCTTTGTCTTTGATATATTTCCTCATAAATACTATTTTGCTCTATATAGCTCTCCAAAATATCAGAATCTATAATTGTTACCAAATCCTGCTTGTGAATTTTTGACTTAAAAAAATCTTTACATTTGTTTAAAGCAATCTTGCAAATTAGATTTTTAAGATCATTTTCTTCTAAATTTCCGTACTTTGATGTGTTCTTATAAAGTGATAAAAAAGTTTCTTGCATTATGTCTTCTGCATCATAAGAAGAATTTGTCATATCATAACATATCTTATACACGAGTTTACTATACTTACTTATCACATAATTAATATCTAACAAATTCTTCCCCTCTTTTCTTAATATATAACGACAGTTTAAAATAAAAGATAACAATAAAATTAAAACCTTTTAAAAGAATATAAATAAATTCTTCTAAAAGGTTTATAATATTGCACCGCAAACAAAATCTTCTATTTTCTTTTTTTCCTCTTTTGTGGTTTTAAGTAAGTTAAATTCATTATCTTTATTTAATAAATTTTTCATATATTCTAGTTCTTCTTTTACACTCATTTCTTTTCCAACAGAAACAATCAAAACTTTTTTCCCTTTAAAATCACTACTTACCATAACTTCACTTAATTGACTTGATATCTTTCTCATATACACAGGTGAAATAAAACACACTACTCCAAATTCATCTAAATTATATCTAAATTCGGTAGATGGAAAGTTTGAAAACACCGTATAACCCTTATCATGTAATTTCTCTACAATATATGTTTTTACCACATCAACGCTATCATGAAGTGAAGGAGAGTACAAAACAAGTGCCTTATTTTTATTTTCTTTGTCACCAATAATTTTTTCATTTGGTTTAAACTCTTTGTCTACAATATCTAAATATTTTTTTAATTGTAATAATACAATTATTAGCAATAAAAATACTACTACTGCTATAATAAATGTTATCATATTTATAGAACACCTACTTTTTACTAATTTTTTCTTTATATCTATTTATTTGTTCATCAAGTGATTTAATATTTTTTTCATAATCTTTTTTGCTAACAATAGCATCAACTATATTTAGTAATATAGAAATTATAAATAAAACAAATGTAATAGTATATGAACCACCACATATTGATACATAAATTGCTGATGCAATAGTACCTATAAAAAATATTATTACAACAATTTTTAAATAACTATTTGATAACATATTAAACCTCTATTTCCAGCCCAATAGGACAATGGTCACTACCTAAAACATCTTTATATATAATAGCGTCTTTTAAATACTTTTTTAAATTATCAGATACTATAAAATAATCTATTCTCCAACCAATATCTTTACTTCTAGCATTTGCCATATAAGACCACCAAGTATATGCATCTTTTTTATCTTTATAGAAATATCTATATGTATCTACAAAACCTGAGTCAAGTAATTTTGTCATTTTTTCCCTTTCCTCATCTGTAAATCCTGCACTATGGTGATTAGTTTTGGGATTTTTTATATCTATTTCTTTATGTGCAACATTTAAATCACCACATAATATAATAGGTTTAATTTTTTCCAAGCTTTTTAGATATTCTCTTAATTTATCTTCCCAAACCATTCTTATATTAAGCCTTTCTAACTGTCTTTTAGAATTTGGAGTATAGCAATTTATTAAAAAAAAGTTTTCATATTCTAAAACTATTAATCTTCCCTCAGAGTCTATAATATCAATTCCTAATGTTTCAAATTTAACTGATAATGGTTTCTTCTTTGACCATACAGCAGTACCAGAATATCCTTTTTTTTGAGCACTGTTTAAATAAAAAGTATATCCATAATCATCAATTTTTATTTGATCTTTAGTCACTTTTGCTTCTTGGATACAAATAACATCAGGATTTTCCTTTTTGAAAAACTCTTCAAAACCTTTATTTAAAACTGCCCTATATCCGTTAACATTCCATGAAATTAATTTCATTTTTTTCCTCCTAGACAAAATTTTACATATATTGCAAATAAAATAGCATATAATATTTACAGGAGGATAAAAAATGAAAAAAAGAATTATCACTACTGTAATATCATTTATTTTTTTAGCAACTTGCTTTATTTTAACAAGAATATAGTCTAGTAATCATAATCACTACTATCTTCTATATATTCAAATCTGTACTTTTGATTTGTTGGATTAGCTCTACCTTCTGGCACTTGTTCTAAAAACATTTCATAAGGCCTTGCAAAAATATCATTTTCTTTTACATGTCCATCACTATACAAAGCCTTATATATAACAAGCTTTTCACCTGTTTCAGTATGAGTAGCTTCTCCTATAACTTCATAAACTTTACCTTTTCCCTTAAAATGAGTATAAAGTCCTTTCTTTAATTTTCTTCCTTCTCTCATAAAAATCCCCTTTTTAAATACTAATTTTATTAATCATATCTATAATATTATTAATAATATCTTGTATAAGTAAATATAATTCTTCTTCAGTAAACATCATATAATTATTGTCTAACTG
>CAKPJL010000044.1 GCA_934162655.1 uncultured Clostridia bacterium
TTATATAGCTATCAAAAAAATTTTTTCCAAACTTTTCTTCCAAAAATTTAATTCCGAAGTTATTTCCATAAGAGTATCCACCATTTTTATCTGATTTTATTACATAAATGTTATCACTCATTTTTTGTATTTCACTTAATTTATCAAACATGTTATCATTTGAATTATTATCTACAACAACAAATGTATGAATACTTTTATAATCCTTTATGGTACTAATATAATTATATGTATTTTCATAATCATTATAATTTAAAATTATAATAGCATTTTTCATTAAATCACACCTTCTAATAAAACTATCTTTTCAATGAATATATTAGATTTATAAGTATAGAATAATACATAAAAACTTTAACAAAGATAGGAATTTTTATATCTTCTTTTTTTTCTTCAGCATAATACTTTAATAAATTTATTATAATAATTATAAATGAAAAGTATAAAAATATAGATGTCCTTTCAGCAGAAGCAAATACTGTTGGCGAAAATCCAAGTGAAAATCTACTTAAGTATCCACATAAAAGTATTGCTAAATTAGTAACCATTTCTTTAGTATCATCAACCAAAATTACGATACTTATAAAATTACAAAAAATCATAGCTGCATATACAAACAACATGCCATATATTTTAAAATTGCAACAATTATATGTTGTTATCACAAATGTATTATCGATATATCCGCTAACGAACTGGCTAAGGTCTATCATGCCGTTAAAGTACCCAAAAAATATACTAAATGCTAGACTGCAAACAAGTGGAAAAATAGCTACTAATTTTTTTAGTATATTTATATTTGTTAAGCTACTAAATTTCTTAAAAATTAGTAAACAAATTATAACATTAAATATAATATAAATATAATTTGCCCTAAATACTAGATAATGCATCATAGATGTAAGTGAAACCTGAAGCTTATCAATAAAATTTAACATATTGTAGTCTTTATACCAGTAATTAATTGAAGAAATTGTTCTTGCACTATTTCCTGGACACACCACAAAAATAATATATAAACTAATAATTGTAATTATGATAGAAACTATTGTATATAACTTTATTTTCTTCTTATATACAAATGAGTATATTAGACATAAAATATCCATAATTAATACAATAATTGCAACTTGTTCTTGATTTACGGCAAAAATCAAGGAAAATATAGATAATACATATATAACTACATTATTTTTTTTATCTATAAAACTATTCTTTATAGGTATAAATGTAACAAGTGCAAAAGTAATAGGCCATAAATAATTTATCATTGTTGCAGAATAACCAGCACTCTTAAGAGCAGTAAATGGTATAACTAGCGTTAAAAGGCAAAGAAGAATGTTTAAACTTTTTTCATTTTTACTTCCTTTTATAAATAATTTTGAAATTGTACAAACAAATATAGTATAAACTATTACATTTAAGAATTTCATTAATGGATAACCAACATATAATATTAAAACCATAAAAAATTCTATAACAGTTCTAGATGTCCAAGTTTCAAATCTTATTTTTGACCATTCAAAAATATTATTATTTCTTAATATTTTCGAAAAGAATAAATCATCATCTGTACCAAAGTTTAAAAATGCGTGTAAAATCAACATTATAATAAAAAATAGTATAAAAGGAAAATAATTTGATTTATATATATCTATAAGTTTTTCTTTAATTCTTTTCATTTAATTCCTCCTTGCTAAATTTTATTGTTTTACCCGAATCAATAAGTTCACCTTTTGAATAATTATTGCCGTAACAAACTAATATACTATATTCCTTTTTAACATCTAGTCCATAATTTGCACCTACTGCAATAAATGCAGACTTACTATAATCAAAAGAGGATATATTTTTAAGTGATGGATTTTCTACCATGTCTGTATTTACTTTATATAAACTTCCAGTTGTATTATCTCTTAACACAATAAACGAATTAACATTATCTATATTTTCCCCGTTTTTATAACAATACCCTTCTATTTTAAATGTATTTTTATAACTAATAATAGATCCTATGCTTACAACAATATCTGAATTATTACTATCAATGATATTTGTACTCTCATCTTTTATATATTTTCTTACAATTACACAATTAAGCAAAACAACTACGCATACTAAAATAGATATTATAATAGACAAATATATTAATATCTTAATTACTACATCTTTTTTTGTTAATTTAAAATCATTACTATCTTTTTTAAATATTATAAATTTACTAAATATGTAATTAATTATAACTACTACGATGTTTGATGTTATTTTTGAAATACTATCATTTATCTTTAAAACGCTTACTAAAACATACATTATAATTAAATCAATAATGCAAGATAATATTCTATACTTAAAAAAATCAAATAACTCTTTAAATAAAGTTAATTTATTTTTGGTATTACTTTCAAAAACCCAAATCTTATTTGTTATATATGCAAAACATACTGATATTATCCAAGCTATTATAGTAGATATTAGATAATTAGTATTAAAAACTCTAACAAATAATTCGTATGATAATATATTTATGATTGTAGTTAAAACACCAAATATTAAATACATTATTACTTGTTTATATTTTATCATAAGTTCTTTAATTTCTCTTAACATACCAAAGCTCCTCTACTAAATATTATTTCTTTTCTTTTATTATATAAATAGGTCTGTTTTTAACCTCTAAATATGCTTTTGACAAATATTGACCTATTATTCCTAATGAAAATAATTGTATACCACTAACAAAAAATATTATACAAATAGTAGATGGCCAACCACTAGTAGGATCGCCTAATATAAGGGTTTTTATTATAATTATTACGATTAATATCATGGCAATAATAAAAAATAAAATACCAAAAAGTGATGATACATGAAGAGGCACAGTAGAAAATGCAAGTATGCCCTCTATTGCATATTTAAATAACTTCCAAAATGACCATTTAGTCTCACCTGCTACTCTTTTTACATTTTCGTATTCTAGCCACTTGGTGTTAAACCCTACAAAACTAAACAATCCTTTAGAATATCTATTATACTCTTTTAGGGACAATACTGCATCTACCATTTGTCTTGTCATAAGTCTATAATCTCTTGCACCATCGACCATTTCTATATCAGACATTTTATTAATCAGTTTATAAAACATTCTTGCAAAGAAACTTCTTATTTTTGGTTCACCTTTTCTAGTAACTCTTCTTGTGCCAACACAATCATACCCTTCTTTTATTATAGCATCATACATTTTTTTTAGCATTGCTGGAGGGTCTTGTAAATCCGCATCCATCAATGTAACATAGTCACCACTTGCCATTTCAAGTCCTGCAAACATAGCAGCTTCTTTACCAAAATTTCTAGAAAATGATATATAATGTACCTTACTATCTTTTTTAGATAGTTCTTTTATTATATTTAGTGTATTATCTTTTGAGCCATCGTTTACAAAAATGTATTCAAATTCTTCATTAGTAAAATCCTGCCTTCTTACTCTCTCCATTTCTTCATAAAATAAAGGTATAGTTTTTTCTTCGTTATATGATGCAATTATTACTGAAATCTTTGCCATTTAGGACTCCCCCTTTAATCATTTTTTGCAACTTCTACCTCTTTTGTTAAATCCTCTGGACTAATTATTATTTCGTTTTTAAAAATCTTTTTTCTAGCCATTTCATAATAATAATCAATCTCTTCTTGTCTCTTTTTATATTCATTATTTTTATTTGGGACTCTATAAATAGATGTTGCCTTTTCTACATATAAAAAAGTATTTTGCATTGCATATCTAGACCATAATTCCCAATCTTCTAGATTATCTAGCTGCTCATCAAATCCACCATATTTTTCAAATAAACTTCTCTCAAACATTACACATTGTATTGGGAAAGTATTTCTAGTAAGCAAAGTTATTCTACTAAATTCTCTTACATGTGCTGGTAATATAGAGTATTGTTTGTATATATATGTTGGTTCTTTTTTTATAACTTCAATTTTAGATTCAAATGATACTGCATATGCCGCTTTATATCTTTTATTTTGTACTAAGGCTCTGACAAGTGTTTCTACATGATCTGGGAAAAACAAATCATCATCATCAAGAAAATTACAATATTTCCCAGTAGACATTTCTAGTGCCTTATTCCCAACTAAACATCTTCCAACTTTTCCTTGAGTAGCAAAATATTTGATCTTTAAGTCTGAAAATTCCTCTTTAATCATCTCTTCAGATAAATTTTTTCCATCTTCTACTATTACAACTTCAATATTTTTATAAGTTTGATTTTTTATAGAAAATAGACATTCCCTTAATACTTTTGGTCTTCCGCTAGTTCTTACAATTATAGTTACAAGTGGCTCCTCTTCTAGATTTGAAGAATTATCTATAAAGG
>CAKPJL010000045.1 GCA_934162655.1 uncultured Clostridia bacterium
TATGGAAGGCTAAGATTAAAATTTTTAAAGGAAGAAATGAAACCAGTTTATACAAAAATGTTAATGGAAGATACACTGACAGATTATTTATTAAAAGTAGATGCTAGAGCTACAGATATGGAAAATATGTTGATACATGAGATGAAAAAATATCAAAACATTGATGAAAAATTAAAGGAAAAAGATCAAATGAAGTGGGTTGGAGCAATGAATATGATAGCGTATTCAGCAAGAGAAATGGTACTTGGAAAATGTATAAATACTTATAATGTTTAATAAAAGAAGTGCTTGAATTAATAAAAAATTCAGGCACTTTTTTAAAATAACTGTATAATAAAATTGTGAAAAGAGAGTATATCTAATGTCTAGCCAGCACTGAATTTGTACTCCCATACAAATTCTAATGTGGGATATCCCAAACCCAAAAAAGGAGAAAATAATGAGCCAAAAGGAAATAAAATTAAGAGTATATCTTAATTATGAAGAATGGAAGAGGTTAACTTTAAAAGCAGAAAAAGTTGGAAGTGTATAAAATCAAATTGCAAGAAGAGCACATTTGAAAAATAAATATAAAAAAATCAAATGCAGAAATTACGACAAATTTTGCATTTGATTTATTATATTATATATTAGTAGTCAATGAACATTTCCAATTGCTTATGATGTTGTCGAAATCACATAACCATTCATCGCAATTTAAAGAAGTGATACTTTTATTATATAAGTGCTCTAATAGATTTTTAAAATCTGTGTGTTTTATTCTATAATTTTTATTATTTAAATCTAAAACAATTTGTAAAATAGTATTATATTGAGTAATTGACAATGGAATGATTTTTTGTTTAGAACCCTCATATTCATATTTAACACTCATCCAAAATGTATTTACTGTATCTCTATGGAGAACAGGAGCAATAAATAAACAATAATTATCTTTTGAGCTTTTATTTTCAAAATCTCTAAAGTGTCTCATCACAGGTTGCCCCTCATTGAACCATTGGTCTCTACTTTTTAGTAAAGTAACTTCACAAATCATATTAAAAGTTTCATAATAACATTCTATATCAGGAACATTTCCTTTTGCAGTAAATGTAGGAAGGTTATCATCACCTAGTGTGTAATTCGGATGAATTTCTTTTGCGTCGTCTAGAGCCATTAAAGATAATGCAGAATATTGCTCTAATAATAATGGATCTTGACCGGAAGTATCTCTTCTTCTGGTAGCAAGAGAAGTTAACTTTTCGATATACGAGCTTAGATTTTTTAGATTTCGTTCTTCTAAAATAGATAAATCATATTTTAAAATCTTTATTATTTCTCTTAATTTAGAAATTTTATTATTAGCTTCATTAAAATTGCTAAAGGTTATTAATTCTAAATTAAAAGTATGTAAAGCTTGGGGACCATATTGTTTTTTTATTAATTCTTGTAATTCATTAGCTTGCACTATTAAGTTAGAATAGATTTTATTTAATGATTCCAGATTTTCCCATGGCAATTCTGGCAAAGATATATTTCCAAGATAGTCTATATAATCATCAGCACTATCAAAAGAAAGAGAGGCACCATTATATTTCTTTAATATAGAATTTATTTCTACTATTCTTGAAGGAGATAAATCTGTATAATATCCATTACCTCTATAATATACTAAACCAGTTTGTCTAAAATATCTTCTTATTGAATCCCCATAATCATATAGATTATTTATCCACGTTTCTATAGTATTATTATCACCAGGATTAATTTCAAAAAAATCTATTACAAATTGTGTTGAAAATTTATCCATGTAAGTTTTCTTTTCTGGTTTTGATAGCGATTCTGTTTCATTTCTGAATTTAATTATTTTATCTACTGTATTATCTATATCTCTATAATTAGTAAGTGTTGGAATAAAAAATGCAAATTCGTCACGGGATAGACCTTTTGCTTTTTGATTGTGTTCATAACAATATATATTAACATTATTTATAACATGTAATGTTGCTACAAAAGGTATAATATCAAAGCTTGAAAAACCACGTTCTATAGGGTTATTTAATTGCCATTTTAAAAAATATTTAAACATTATATTTTCAAAATCAATAGCATCTGTAAGCATGCTTTTCCCTAAATCGAATATTTTAACAGGAGTATTTTGCTTAGCTACTGCTAATCCCATTTTATTTAAATTACCAATAGCAGTTCTGCCTCTCATTGCATATATTTTCTCTTGGTCATTATTATAATCTTTATTTTCATAATGAATATTAGTAAGTAGAAGTTCTAATTCTTCGTTAGAAAGTTCACCTTGTTTATCGAATAAATATTTTAAATCATCTGGTAAACTATCAGGTTTATAATTTTTTGTTTGTATTAAACGTTTAAAATATTCTGCTTGTACATCTTCATTGAATTTAATTCCTTCAAATTCATTAAGAACTTTAAGAAAAGGAATGTTTCTTTTCGGATTTCTTATAGTAGTACTCAAACTCCAACATTTTGGCATATTAAAAATCCCCCTTTTTATAACCTATAAACATTTTACAATTTTTTGTAAAAAAAAGCAAGAAATTCAATTAAAGCATTGACTATTTTTAACAAAATCTATATAATAATGAAAGAGATGCATTAGATGCACAGAAAGGAAATACTTATGAAAAAATTAAATATAAATAATAGAAGATATTTGGGAAGTAAATATAAGTTGTTAGATTTTATAGATGAAACAATAAAAAATAATTGTGGAGAGTATAATTCTATTTTTGACGTTTTTGGTGGTACTGGAGTAGTATCAAATTACTTTTATGAAAAAGGAAAAAAAATATATATAAATGATATGCTAAAATCAAATTATTGTGTATATAGAGCTTTTTTAGGGAATGAAAAATTTAGTGAAACAAAAATTGAAAAAACTATTAGAGAATATAACAATATTGAGAATATTGAAGATAATTATTTTTCAAAGACATATAAAAATACATATTTTAGTGAAAACGATTGTAAAAAGATTGGTTATATAAGGGAAGACATAGAAAATAAATATTCAGATAACAAGATTAATGAAAGAGAAAAATATATACTAATTACTAGTTTGTTATATTCTATGGATAGAATTGCTAATACCGTTGGGCATTATGATGCATATAGAAAAAAACAAAACTTGCAAGATAAATTTGAAATGTTTAATTTAGATATTAATAGAAATAAAGATGTAAAAAATGAAATATATAATATGGATTCGAATGAGTTAGTAAAAAAAGTAAAAGCAGATATAGCATATATAGATCCACCATATAATTCAAGACAATATGGAGATGCATATCATCTTTTAGAAAATGTCGCAGAGTGGAAAAAACCTAAAGTATATGGCATAGCAAAAAAAATGGATAGATCTAAAATAAAGAGTAATTATTGTACTAATAAAGCTTCGAACGTTTTTAAGGATTTAATAAAAAATTGTAATTGTAAATATATAATTGTTTCCTATAATAATATGGGACAGAAGGGAAATGCAAGATCTCAAGCAAAAATATCTGATACTGAAATATTAGAGATATTAAATAAAAAGGGAAAAGTTAAAGTTTTTGAACAAGATTTTAATTATTTTACAACTGGTAAAACTCATATTGATGATCATAAAGAAAGATTATTTTTATGCGAAGTTTGCAAGCAAGAAAATGAACAACCTTCTTACAACATAAATATAATTAATGAATTTGCAAAATCACCGTTAAATTATGTTGGTGGTAAATA
>CAKPJL010000046.1 GCA_934162655.1 uncultured Clostridia bacterium
GTTATCGTAACTTGTTCTGCTAATAATGAATTGGACTCATAAATATTCCTAGTCTGATCCTCTGTAAGTTTGCTTCCTTCAATGTGATTGGTATTATATGCAAAAGTTATTTGAGTATTATGATATAAATTACCTTTTAATTTCATATTTTTTTGTTCTCTTAACACTTCTAAAATATTTATTTTAGATATATCAAAATCATCTTCTTTAATTAATTCATCAACTGATATCTCAAACAATTCAGCTAATTTTTTTAATGATTCAATATTAGGTTCTAAAGTTCCTGCCTCATATTTGGAAATAGTTGCTGCTTTTACTCCTAATGTTTCTGCAATTTCACTTTGAGTCATTTTTTTATTTTCTCTATATAATTTTATTTTTTCTCCTAACATAATAAAAACTCTCCTTTTTGATTATAATAATATTATATCATATTATTTCCAAAAAGGAAAGTTTTTATTTGTTTTTTATATTTATATTCCAAAATTGAATATATATTTTAAAATCCAACTTGTCCATTCATAAGTAATGGCAATATATAATCTCTTAAATTAGACAATTCTTTATTTTCTTCTCTACATTTTTTTATTTTTTCCAATGCTATTCTTACTTTACTTATATACATATCTGAAATTTTTTTCTCCGGAATAATAACATGTTTGTCTTTTAAAAACTTAAAATATCTCGAATACCCTTGACTTACTAATTGCATATTAGAAATTTGCATATATAATAAATAATTTGGCAGTTTATCATCATATGAATTAAGTATTTGTGTTCCATCAGCTCCTCTTGCAAAATTAAAATTAACATATTTTACAATTTTAGTATGATCACCAAAAACAACGCAATCATTTAATTTTAGTAAATCTTCTTCTTTATCTGTATATCCACATATATAATTACTGCTTTGGTCAATAATAGGAAATCTACCATCTTTTTTATACTCTGATGATGTGTACTTATAGGTATTGGGGATTTTAGATAAAATATCTCCTACTTTTCTTACATTCCACCTTTCAGGAATTTCTTTCTTCAATTCCTCATTCCATATCATCTTTCCACCAGATAATTTATATGGATTTCCATCTTTATTTGGAAATTCATATTGTATAAACCAATATTCATATATTATTTTTGCCATTCTCTCTAGTTCTTTACATATAGTCAAATTATTTTTAATCTTGTTGTCTATTGTTTTTAACACATTACCGATCTTTCTCTGAATATTTATTTCTGGTAATTCTACAACATAATTCCTAATTATATTTACTCCCGGCAAATGTTTTAATACTGAATTGTTACCCTTAGTAATTAGTGCTTTTTTTATTACAGATTTAAACAAATAGTAAAAATAATTACTATCTACTACTTCATTATTTAATGTTATTCTTAACAAAGAAGAACTAATAATACCTCTTTCTTTTACATTTTTTAGTTGAAATATTTCTCCTAATGTTCCATCACATGTAACAATAAAATCATTTTCTTTTATCTCGTATCTTGACATTTTTTTATCAAAATATTCTTTAGATATATAATACTCACCGACATCATTATCCTCTTTTAAAATATTTTCCTGTAAATAAACCTTATATGTATTTTTTCCTTTAGGAACATACAGACTTTTTTTCAAATCACTTCCAAATGGTCCTTTTAATAATCCTTCTTCACCTAAAACTATATCTTTAAATAAATACTTAGTCATATTTTAATTCCCCCAATCGCTGTCTTATTTCATCTTCCAATGTCTTGCCTTCAGAGAAATACTTCTCAAGATTATTTGAGAATTTCTCAATTTTATTATTAAATTCTTCTTGTGTTAGTTCAACATATTCTATTTTAACTTCAAAATACTGTCCTGCTGAAAATGAACAATTCTTTTCCTTTAATTGTTCATATGTTACTTCTACACTAAAATTATCTACAACTTCTTGTTTTGCAAAAGCTTCTACTATTTTTTCAATTTCATCTTCTCTTAAAACTGTTCTTTGATTCTTACCTTCTTTAACTTTATCTCCTAATTTAGATGCATCTACTAATAATACTTTTCCACCTTTGTTAGCTCTATCTATAAACAATACACTAACATTGGTCCCAGTAGTAGCAAATATATTTGATGGCATTGATACAACACCTTTTATCATTTCTTCTTCTACTAGCTTTTCTCTAATCTTTTTCTCAATTCCAGATTGAGCTGTTAAAAATCCTGTAGGAACAACTATTGCTGCCTTACCTTTTTTGCTTAAAGAATAAATAATATGTTGTATAAACATTAAGTATATAGCCATTTTGTCTTTATCTTTATTTGGAATTTTAGGTACTCCTGCAAAAAATCTCTCTCTTAATTTATCATCTGCTAGCTCATCTCTGTATTCACTAAAATCAGTTTTAAAAGGTGGATTACTAACTATGTAATCAAATTCTGCAAGTCTTGTTTTTGTTTCATTATAATGTGCTGGTTCTGTTAGAGTATTCCCATGTACTACATTCCCTAAAGAATGTACCAAATTATTTAATATAAGATTTAATCTTAAAAACTCATTTGATTTTTGTGAAATATCTTGTGTATATATTGTACAGTTTTCTTCTCCTATTTGATGTGCTAATGCTAACACAAGAGTTCCTGAACCTGCTGATGGATCGTATACTGTCACATTTTCTACTTTTTCATCATCTTTTACTAATATTCTCGCTATAATTCTTGCAATTGAATTTGGTGTATAATATTCTGCGTATTTACCAAAATCTTTGTTATAGTCTTTTATTAAATATTCAAATACAATTGCAAATGCATCATATTTTTGCTTAAATAAATTTTCAAAACTAAATTCAACTAACTTGTCTATTATTGCTCTAGCAAAATTATTCTTTTTACTTGTTTCTGTAATATGCTGTGAAATTCCACTGAATAGTCTTATCTTTTCTTTTCCACCTGTTCTAACTGAAAATATATCTATATTAAAGTTTGCTATATCTATTAAAGTATCATCAAATACTTTGTAAAAATCTTCATCATTTTTATGCGAAAACAAATAAGAAATTAGATGTTCTATTTTTAATTTAGCTGTATCTGGTCCTAATCTTAAAAGTAAAAAATCATAGTCATCTTTCATCGTTTCTAATGCTTTTTCAACATCTTTTGGTTTATCTAGCTTAGCTAAATTTTCATCTACTTTTTTTATTTCATATAAAAATTTATCGTTTAAAAACTTATATAGAAAAACTTCTGTAATTATTTTGTATTCACTTGGACTGTTCCCAATACCATTATTTTCGGAAATTGATTTTAATTCATCAATTAGTTCCTTTGTTTTGTTTATTATTTCTCTTTCTTCATTGTTCATTATCCCACTAATTTCCTTTCCTCTATATATTCTTCTAGTACATTATTTGTTACAAATTGTATTTGATCTATGGTCAATTTTACATTATAGGCTAATGATGTTTTCGCAATAATTGGTGTGATAC
>CAKPJL010000047.1 GCA_934162655.1 uncultured Clostridia bacterium
TCTTGTCCTATATGTTTATTTGCAATTTCTACAGCTTTTTCACAGTTCATAATTTGATATTTAAAGTGAGCATCTACTCCATATAATACCTTTAAATTTTCATATTCTGAAGCTATTTTCCAAAATTCTTTACAAGGATACACTATATTTTCCCTTTTTCCTATTATACATTCATTAGGATGAGATAAATTAATTTCTATTGGTATTCCATATTTTTCTGCTGTACTACAAATTATGTGTGCAACTTTTTCATCTACTTTTCTAAAATTTTGTCTACTTAGCATATATATATCAGGATGTGCTATTATATCTGGTATGTTTTTTTCAATCGCTATTTTTACATATTCCGCATATTTTAAAGCATCATCATCAGTAAATTCTTGTCTTCTTAAAATTTTAATATCATTATTTTCATCATATATAAAATGCTGTCCCAGAATTATCTTATCTGATTCATTTTTTAATTCAAATAAGTTTTCTTCTTGTCCTGGTAAATATTCAACTTCAAAACCAGTCTCTATTTCTATTTTATCTTTATACTTTTCTTTTAAAGATTTTATACTATTTAAATATTCATTTTTTTCACTATATTTCATTCTCATATTTTTTCTATGATCTATTTCTTCTTTTTCAGGGCAATGGTCCGTAAATGCTATCTTTGTAAAACCTTTTTGTATAAATAGTTTTACAAAATCTTCATCTGTCATATTATTGTCAGCATGCCCACATCTTCTTGTATGTGTATGGTAATTAAATTTTTGCATAATTATTCCTCTTTTTACAATTTCTTTTCATATATAAACGCTTTTTCAGTATATCCATTTCCAAGTTGTCCTATTTCTTTGTTTTCAACTATTGTTTCATATACTTTTTTACATCCTAAATTTTCATAAAATTTATAATTACATGATTCATCTGTCATTATTTGAAGATTTTTCATATTATCTTTTTTAGCACATTCAAATACTTTTAATAATAACTTTTCACCTATTTTCTTACCTCTATAATCTTCATCCACTATTAGTATAGAAACTTCTCCATCAAAGTAATTTTTTAATTCTTTTGGAACATAATTATAATTATTTTCGTATTCCTTTAATGCTTCTAAATTCTTTATACTTTTACTTTTGTATAATCTATTTTTTACAAGTTCATAAAGCTTTTTAGATGTCATATGTTTATTTGAACTTTCTTTTGAATAACCACAAAATCCTATAAGCTTTTTTCCATCTTTATATTTTATTATCTTTTCACTTTCTTGTAAAATACCTAATAAATATATCCAGGCACAAATATCATTATTTGCTTCTGCTTCTTTTTTTCCTAAATTCCATTCTTTACTTAGTAGTTTTACAGCTTGCTTCATTTCATTATAATTCATCTATCTTTTCCTTCTCTCATAAGTATATCATTCATTTTGTCCAAAATAATTATTTTCACTTTTTGAAACTTTTATTATTTTTCCTTTCTATATTTCTTAATAAAAAAATTACTTCAAAAACTCATCAGTTATTATTACTTTACTATTTTCTATTTTTGCATTTACTCCAATTGGAATTATACTATTAACAATTTTATGACCAAAATCATTACATTTAATAATTGGAAAACTATATTCTTTAGTATATTCAAGCAATATGTCTTCCATTTGTGGATATATATTGCCATCTTTTTGTAAATCATAATTATAGCCAATTACTATGCCATTTATTTTATCAAATATACCACATTGTTTTAAATGAGCAAATCTTCTTTGACACTCATTTGGTGACGTTTCATAACTCTCGATAAATAGAATATTATTATCCATATTTGGTAAATATTCTGTTCCAAGTAAGTACATCATACAACCTAAATTTGTTCCAATAATTTTTCCTGAAGTAATGCCGTTTTTTATAACTTTTTTATCTCCATTATTAAATTTATCTAATTTTTTATTTACAAAAGCATCTTCAAATATTTTATACTGCTCTTCAGCATTTTTGTCTCCAAATGATATAAAATCCGGACCACTAAATGTAATTAATCCTGTTTTTTTATAAATCGTTTGAAGCAATACTGTTATATCGCTATACCCAACTAATATTTTAGGATGCTTTTTTATTTCTTCATAATCTAATAAATCTATAAATGTATTGCATGTTTGTCCACCTTCTAAACATATTATCGCTTTCACTTCGTCATCTAAAAACATATTCATAAAATCTTCTGCTTTTTGTTCTCTTGTTCCACAAGAGCCATAGTAATCTTCTTCTACATATTTTCCAAATTTAATTTTGAAATTTTTACTTTCAAAAAACTGATTTGCATTAATAAAGTCATTATATCGATTATTTAAAGCTAAACTATTTGATACACCTACTACTCCAATTGTATCTCCATAATTCAATTTATCTGCTAACATAGTTTCTCCTCTCCAATATTTTAACTACTAACACTCATCTTTTTAGCATTCTTATCTTCTTTAAATCCAAAGTTTTCATACATTTTCATTGCAATAGGATTTTTAGTGCTTAGTTTAAATCTTGTTATTCCCATTTGCTTTCCTAATTCTATGCATTTTTGAAATACTTGTTTTTGATATCCATTTCCTCTATATTCATCTTTTGTATATACACAAGTAATATACCCTACTTTGCAACTTAAATCATCTGCCTGTGGAAAATATTTAAAAATACTAAGTCCACAAATTGATACTAATTTATCATCAATATATGTTCCATACATAAATAAATCTTTATCTAAATTTTCATTCATAAACTCTCTAGTTTTATCAATTAAAATTTGTTCATCTATTCCTAAATTATTTTCAAAATCCACTTTTTGTAACGCTATCCTTAATGGTATTATTTCTTCTATATTTTCTTTATTTAATCTCTTTACTTCCATGTTTTTTCTCCCTTTTTCTTAAATATATCATATTTATGTAGTTATATATTTCATTCCAATCTTTTAATTGTTTAATTTTATCATAATTATAAGTTTTATCAGTTATCATAATTGTCTGTATTCCAGCATTTTGAACACTTAGACAATTATTAAGTTGGTCATCTATAAATAAGTCAATTTTTTCATTTTTACATACAGATGATTTTTCTCTAGCATTTACAATTAATTTATCATAATAAATTTTATTTTTATCAAGCCAGTCTTTACTATATTTATATGGATCATCATGAAATTCCGAATCTCTTGCTGTAATAATATATATTTCATTTCCATCTTTTTTTAGTTTGTCTATTACTTCTTTTGCATTTGCTCTTGGACTAGCATTGTTAGTAATATTTTCTTGAATATCCTTTAAGAAATATTTTAATTCTTCATACGTAAATTGAAACTTTTTTCTATATGTATCTCCATTGTTTTTTATGTCTTCCATTGGATTATCATAATTATCAATTTTCTTTCCTAAACTAATTGCATATTCAAATGCTGCTTTATTTAGTTC
>CAKPJL010000048.1 GCA_934162655.1 uncultured Clostridia bacterium
GTCTATATCTTTTTTTATGGCTTCTATTTTTATTCCTTTTTCATCAAGATTTTTAAGTAATATATCAAGTTCTGATTGTTTATTGAATAACTCTTTTTCAAATTTCTTTCTGTTTTCAAACATTGATTCTTTTTTTAGAGTTCTACTTTTAATTTCATCCATAAGTAAAGTTATTTTTTGTTTGTCATCGTTAATTTCTGTATCAAGTCTTATAATATCACCGTTTGAATGTGCAATTGAAGACATATTTACTTCTTTTTCAGAATTTAATTTTTCTATATCATTTTCAGACTTAAAGTATTTGGCTTGTGTTTCTTCTATTTTTAATATAACATCTTCTAACCTTTTTTTTAATTCCTGCTTTTTTTCTTGCAAAGACTCAGTTTCCTTTTCTTTTGCTTCAATACTTGATTTTATTGTATCTATTTCTTCTTCTATTTTTTTTATTTCATCATCACTTTTAGACACATTGGTAGTAAATATTCTAACATCAAATTCTTTTAGTTTATCACGCAAGGCAAGGTATTTTTTTGCTGTTTCTGCTTTTAGTGCAAGTGGTTCTATAAGTCCTTCTATTTCATGTAGTACATCTGTAACTCTTGCAAGTGAGATAGCAGTATTTTCTAACTTTTTTGTAGCCTCCTCTTTTCTTGTTCTATATTTTACAATACCTGATGCTTCCTCAAATATATGGCGTCTTTCTTCTGACTTTGATGACAAAATTTCATCTACTTTTCCCTGTGAAATTATGCTATAACCATCGCGGCCAACTCCTGTATCCATAAATAGCTCTTGAATATCTTTAAGTCTGCATTCGTTACCATTAATTAGATAGTTGCTTTCACCATTTCTAAATACTCTACGTGTAACTACTACTTCTTGGTACTCTATTGGCAAAGAAGAATCTGAATTGTCCATATATAGCGACACTTCTGCAAATCCTAACTTTTTTCTTGCCTCAGTACCTGCAAATATTACATCTTCCATTTTAGAACCACGTAAAGTTTTTACACTTTGTTCTCCAAGAACCCACTTTATTGCATCGGATATATTACTTTTCCCACTACCATTTGGCCCTACTATTGTAGTTACTCCATCTAGAAAAACTATTTCTGTCTTGTCAGCAAATGATTTAAAACCTTGTATTTCAATTTTTTTTAATTGCATTATATCTACCCCATCTAAAACTTAAAATATAAGTTGATTATATTACAAAATTTGCTAGAATTCAAGGAAAAATAAAAAAAGTGTATAACATTTAAGTTATACACGCAAAATCCTACATCATACCAAATTTTCTATCTGATGACTTCATTTTTTGATTACATACTTTATCCCAAATTTTATATTCACTCATTTCTTTTGAAATCACTTCAATATGATACACATCATCTGATAGTTTAATAATTCTTACTATATCACCTTCGCTATATTCAACATTTTCAAAAGCAGATGTAGTAAATGTTATATATGTCTGTCCCTGCTTTTGCATAAGCTTTGCATTTCTATCTGTAAATTTTTCAGAGGTACTTGCAACTACTATCTCTACTTTTATATTTTTGTATTTATACATGCTACCATCTATCATTTCATTTTTGGCATTTGAATTAAGGGCAAAGAACTCTGGTATCATTTGCTTGATGTAATTAGGTACTTTAATATTCTTTAAGTCTCTTCCTTTAGTAGGCCTTGAAGGTAGTTCAATAATTAAATTTGATACATTATTTAGATTTACTTTTTTTACTTCTAATTTTTCTTTTGCATCTTCTTTTTCTTCTTCATTATTATCCTCATGTTTTGTAAGTTTTATATCTGCTTTTTCAAATAATAAATCATTTATGTCAAGTGGTGTTTGATTATTAAATTCTTCATCTTGTATATTATCATTATACTCTTTAGTGTCTAATTCCTCTATTATATTAGATACATTATTATCAGTATTAATGCTATCAAAATCTTTAGGAACTTCTATTTTTAGGTCTTCATTTTTGTCTTCTTTTTTTTCATTATTTATTTCAATTTCTGGAAGTTCTATATCTAGATCTATATCTGATAAATCTATCTTTGGTACTTTTGCATTTTCTCCTTCATCAAATACACTCTTGCTATTACTTATCATTTCATCTTTTTCTTCATTTTTTTTGTTTAATAGCTCAGATATACTCATTACATTGTGGTTATATTGTTTTGTTGAAAATATTTCTTTATTTTCAATTAAATCAAGTATTATATCTTTAGTTAATAAGAAAAAGTTGTCATTATTTGGTATAGAAGTTATCTGCTTGATTTTTTCCTTATACTCAGCTTTATCATTTGAATTAGATAAATCATATATTATTTCTTCATATACAGATAAATTTTTGTTTAAACCAGAATCTGATATGTTGCAAGCTGAAACAAACATATTAGCTTTTTTGGAACTTTCTATTATTATAATACTAGAATTAAATTCCACTTCTAAATTGTTATTATATAAATAAACATCTTTGCTTAATCTTAGCATAGCCTCTAGCATGTTTTTAGTAGTATTTTTTTTATCAATACCAATAATAAAGTAAGATTTAATTTTTGTATCAATTAAATCTTCTTCTAACATTTCAAGGCCACTTTCTTTCATTGTACCAGAAATCACATAAATCTTTTTTGCATCAGATATGTTACTTGTAATATTTTGGTATAAAGAATTTACTTCATCTTTTTGAACAATTAAATTTACTTGCATTTAACATTTCTCCTAACTCTAAATAACTATAATAATATGATATAACAAACTTAAAAAAAAGTAAATAAAAAGTAATAATTTTTGTAAAACTTTAAATTTGCAAAAATATTAATTGTATGGTATAATAATTAAAATTTATTTTTAAGCTCTTTTAATTTTAAAGAGCTATTATGTGATCTACTTTAGGAGGTTTTTATGAAAAACGCAAGAAAAACAGCAAAAAATATTTTATATGTTATTCTTATCCTTGGCTTTGCCTTAGCAATGTTTGGCATTACAAGTGCAAATAGTCTTCTGCTTGCTATTGGCTCGTTAGTTATAATAGGATTTATCGGTTTACTTTAATTTTGACTCCCGTAGTACAATTACTATGGGAGTTTTATTATTCATAGTATAACAAATTAATTAATATATAATTAATATAACACATGTTTTATATTTTA
>CAKPJL010000049.1 GCA_934162655.1 uncultured Clostridia bacterium
GTTAATGATGATATTTTAAGAGATTGGTTAAGTTTCAGGGAGGAAATGGTTTTAGGCACACTTACTAAAGAAGATAGAAAACATTATATTTATTTTGATGAAATTTGTGAAAGTATTTTAAAGAATGTTCCTAAGCAGAATCAAAAATATGTGAAAAGTCAATTAGATAGACTTGATAAGAATTTTATGGATTATATCTGCTATTGGAATGAGAAATATTATAGGAATGGATTTTGTGATGGTATTGAACTTATGATTGGTAGTTTAGATATATAGCCAAAAATTGGAATTATGGGTAATAAATCTCTCATAATTCCAATTTCTTATAGTTTATTCTATTTAAATTTTATAAGCAGTATTTAACTGTAATAATGCTTATAATAATTTATATTTGATTGTATATGTATCAACTATTTTTTCTTGTTTTAAATCATTAACTATTATAAGTTCCTTTATTTTATCCTTATCTAAGTAGTTTTTATCACTTAATAATTGTTCTATAAAACATTCTACTTTATTTTTTAAATTATTTAGCATATCTATATTTATTATTTTCACATTTTCTTTAGGAATACAACCACTTTCAAATTTGTTTGATGGATGTATTAAAATTCCTACTGCATTTATTTTAGGATAAGTCTTTTCAAACCATTCTAAACTTTGATTTAATTGCTTACAATCTGATTTACAAATATCGTTTTTTGGCATTACTCTATTTTTACATTCTATAACTAAGGCTTCTTCGCTACTTATCCACCATAAATTATCAGGATCTCCTGTTCCTTCTGCTTCCGGTCTAACAGATTCTATTCCAATTAATTTACCTATTGTACAAAAAGCTTCTTCAAAATCGTTCGCATCTATTTCTTGTGAAAATGATAAATTATTTAACAATTCTTTTACTTCTAAAATAAAAGAATTATTATTTATCTTTTTAGCATTAAAATAATCATATATATTTTGTGCTTGTTCATGTAACTTTTTTTGATTTTTTTGGTATTGAATACCTTCAATAGGTTTTAATATTCTATTATTTAAGGAGTTAGCACTTTTTAATATCTCTTGTGATTTTGCTTTATCTAAAAAGTCATAGTATTCTGCTAATTGAAATTTTAACCATCCTTGTATTTCTTTGTCTAAATTACTATTATCTTTTATAAATTTATCCAAGTATTCTACTGCTTTTTCATAATCACATTTAGCTATTTTATAAGTTTCATTTAATGCCTTATCTACTAAAAAATCTGCTATATTTTCATTATAGTCTGCATTTAATAAGATTTCTTTACTAACTTTTTTCCAATCTTCGTTTCTCTTCAAACACACTTCTGAACTCTCAAAAACTTCCTTTGCACTTTTTCCCCTTAATTGTTCTCCTAAATCTTGGGACAATTTTATTTGCTCTTGTGTTGCTTTATTCATAGTTGTTATATAATTTTCAGCAAATAATGTTGTTATAACACCTTTCCCCATTAAAACTATTACACAATAATCGGTACTAGATCTTACAGCTCTTCCCATGCCTTGTTCAATTAACTGAATCTTTTTGTTCAAAATTCTACTACTATTTTTCAACATTTGTTGCTCAATTTTATCAAATTCATTTTTCATATTTGGTAATCCATCAATTACCAATACTTCACATGCTGAATTAGGCAAATCAATCCCATCATATCTATTTGATGTTATTATTAACCCAACATGTCCTTCTTTTAATTTTTTTGTACAATCATATATATTATATGTATCCATATAATCATCTCTGACATCTCCCCAAAAAGAATCTGCTCTGAATTTCGATGGCGTAATAACTAATACATTATGATTTTGAGAAAGTGCTTTTATTTCTGTTTTTATTTCTTCTTGTGTTATTTTAGAATTTAACAATTCTGGCATTAATATAAATCTTTCGCCAATATCATTAGCAAATTTTGGCGTTATTACTTTTACATTTTGTATTCCAAACTGACAAGCTAATGAAGATATATTCATTATTGTTGCACTCATAAATATTCTTTTTTTAGCTTCTGATATTCCTCTTATCTCATTTAAGTCAATACTCTTTGGAGATATTTCAATAATCTTATCAGTTATTACGCAATTACATAGTTCAAAATTACTAGCAATTAAAGGTAAACTAAATTTAATACTTTGATCATCATTTTCTTTTAATAGGATATCATATACTTCACTATTTTTGTTATGCCATTCCCAATATGGTACTAATAATTCAATAGGTTGATTATTATTTAATTCTATTATTTTATTTCGATATTGTTTTTTTAAAGCACTTTCAAAAACCTCATATATTTTTGAATATAGAATATTAGTTTTAGATATTTTAATAGTAAATTGTTCTTCTATGATATTTGTACATGCATGCACATCATCTATTAATAATGTGTGAATAGGTATATTCTCTTCATTTTCTCTCATTCCAAACTTTGTTTTACCATTTACTAATGTATATATGTTGGTAACTAATATTTTATTACCACATATAAAATCTATATCATCTGGAGATACTGTAATATCTAATCCAAGTCCTTGTGCTTCTTGTACAACTTGATCCACCAAATATTTATCCGGTAATATATATACTGTAGGTTTTTTATTTTCTCTTCTACTACTTTCTAATATTAATAATCCAACTATAGTTTTTCCACTTCCTGTATTCATTTTTATTATTGTATCTTTTTCATCTCTACACTCAAACCACTTACTCCAAATTTCAGCTTGGACATTTCTTGGATATTGATATTTATCAGCTTTATTAGGCAATGACATAAATATTTCTTCAGGTTTTATTATTTTATCAAAATTATTTTCTTTTTTTAATTTACTAAAATCTAACATTTCTCTCTTTCCTTTCTATTTCAAAAAATATTTTATAATGTTTTTATATTGATCTTGCGCATTTAAACAAGTATCTATTAAATATCCTTTTTCTTTATTAGTTTGATATTGATTTAACCCTCTATAATAAAATAATTTATCTTTGTCTAGAATAATAAACGGTACTATATTATTTTTTAAACATTCTTTAAATGCAATTATTCTACCGATTCTCCCATTTCCATCTTGAAATGGATG
>CAKPJL010000050.1 GCA_934162655.1 uncultured Clostridia bacterium
AAGATATTTCTGATGAAGAATTAGAGAAAGTTATAAATCCTTTTTATGATAATTATCATGAGTATATTATTACTTATGTTATGCCTGAAGTAATTGCATTTTATATAGCTAGTTCCTTTAGTAGGAATGCTATGTGGGAAGCTACATTTTATCAGCACTATAATTCAGCTAAAGATATATTTAATGTTAGTGATGATGAAGATTATGATAAGGTTAAAGCTGAAGTAATTAAGCTATTAAGAATGAAGTATTCTTTAGAAATTATTAGTGAAAATCCATTAGATTTTAAAAAAATTGAGTATTAGTTTTTGTTCTAATACTCTTTTGTTTTCCAAAAAACTCACGAAAAAATTAAATTTGTGTGAATATAGGTGGGCTGTCGGTCTTGATATTTTTTATTTTTTTATTCATATACCCTAGGGGGACTACCTATTGTTTTCTATTTGATAATGCTTTTTACCATTTAATTTTTTACCACGATTAATATACTTTTGCATATCTTCTAATAAAAATCCTGGTATTATTCCTCTTTCTATCCATCTAATGGATTTACCATAGTTTCTATCCTCTTGTTCTGGTGATAATGGTTCTACTCCCAATCTGAAATATCCATCTTTTTTCATTTGTTCTAAAATAGATAAATAAAAATTATTTTTAACTGTTTTAGTTTTATCTAGGATATCATGTATAGTTGGCATGTAAGCTCTTTCTTTACATAGTTCTATAATTGTTTTTTTAAATGCTTCTGATTCTATGTCTTTTAACATTTCATACCATATCAAAATATCATCATTGCTAATTACTTTTTGATAACAAGATGATAGTATTTTGATTCCTTCTACAAAATCTAACTTATCCATTTTGTTTATCTCTCATTTCTTTAGCTCTTCTAATATCTTCTAAAGATATATCTTGAATAGTTTTAGCTTTTGCTTGCTGATGTAAGTATCTTTCAAATTTAGATCCAAATAATGTTTCAGGTGTAAGGTATGGTTTCATTTTAGGATTATTAATCCATTCGCTTGTCTTTTTATCTATAACTGTCTTAATATCATTAATTGTATATTTTTTTAATATATTAGCTATTATCTTTTTATATTCATCTATTAATACAAAATTAGAATGTGTCTTATAATTTAAATAATCTATTATGTCTTGATACTCTTTTTTATTTATTTCTATTTCTTTTTTATTAGTTATAATTTCTAAGTTATGTTTATTATTTTTATTATCTATATATACCTTACTATTTGGCTTACATTTATTCTTACATTTTGGCTTACTCTTGTCAGGATTCTTAATTCTATATTCTCTCATATTCATAGCTCCTACTGTTGTTTGATTAGTAAGTACTAATGCATCTTCTATATAATATTTATCATCTCTTTTTTCCATCATTCCTGTATCCATAAAATAATCAATAGCTTCATTTATTAATTCTTCAGAATGATTGGTTTCAGTTGATAATTCTTTTATTGTGTATGGAATCTTTTTAGATCCTACTTTTTTTATTAGATATCCATCTTTATTTATTGTTTTAAATATTAGTTTAAAATATAAAATTATTTTTTCATATCCATTAGGTTCAGATTGTAAGTATTTTAATACATCATTATCAAAAAAGTTTGATTTAAGCATAAAGTAATAATATTTTTCTTTATTATAAGTTCCCATGTTTAGAATTATTAATTGATACTAAAAAATCTATATTGATTTTAAAATAATCAATTACTTTCTCCATTGGTACTAAGTTATTAGGTAGTTTAAATCCACTTGATATAATTTCATCTGATATTTTATTTTTAATATCTCTTGCTTTATTTCTTCCCACAGCACCTATTTTCATTATATCTTGTACAGTAGCCCACTGACTATTTAATATTTCTAGCGTTTCTTCTGCCGATAATATTGTTTTACTTTTCATTTTTCAATATCCTTTTTATTATTTCATTAAAGTTTACCAGACTCTTTAATTACGATATTTTCGTAACATAAAATTATAAAAAAATATATCGATACTGCATGATATAAAATTCTATTTACTACATACTTCATTTACATCTTTACTACTACATCTAACAATTGGATCGTGTGAAAACTTATAATGCATTTTGATTTCTTCTTTTTTGTTAGATACCAACAAATTATTAACAGAAGGTATATCATATACTCTCATAAGTCTTTTAATTAATTGCCATGGAGGACATGTTCTGTGTCTTTCAATTGCTATCAATCTATTCTTTGGTATTCCAATTCTTCTAGCTGCTTCATCAATACTTATACCTAAGTGCACACGAATTGCTCTTAACGTAGCCTGCACTTATTTTGACCTCCTTCCTATTTTAATAATATTACAAAAAATTTTAATTGTAAATAGAAATTACGAAATTTTCATAATTTTACTTGAATGTTTTCGTAAAATAAGCTATACTTATATTAGAGGAGGTAACAATATGGATAGCAGAGATGTATTTATACATAACCTTAATACGATCATGAAAGAACGTAGAGTGTCTAGAAAAGAACTTGCTAAAGGTTTAAACGTTCCTTACACTACCCTAACAGATTGGTGTACTGGAAGAATATTTCCAA
>CAKPJL010000051.1 GCA_934162655.1 uncultured Clostridia bacterium
GAACAAAAAGAAATAATAGATGATGTATTAGATGAATATGGAGATAAGACAGGGTATTATTTGGAATGTTTGACGCATGTAGAACAACCTTGGAAAGAAGCTAGACAACAAGGTGAAAATACTCCGATTTCACTAAGTACAATGATAGAATATTATAGTAGATTAATAGATGTCGAGAAATAAAAATTCACAAATAAAAGGTAAGTCAAATATAAATTCATTAGGATTAAAACAAGTATCAAAAAATGAAGAAGCGTTAGAAAAATTAGGAAATAACTTTGTTGTAAGTTTTCAATATTTAGACAGAAACCAAGGGCAAACTTTTGAAGATTGGGACAAAGAAGGGCTTTTAGTAAATATGTTAAACACATTAAGAGATTATTGTGGAAAAACTATGCAAGAAAACAAAGGAAATAAATTTAAAGAATATGGATATTTTCCGCCTAAAACTAGTTTTACTCATCCTAAGCATGTGCCACAAGATGTAAGCTGGGCAAGTTTACATTTGAGTGGAAGAGTTTGCCTGGGTGGGCATATATATGAAAATATTTTTTATGTTGTATTTTTAGATAAAAATCATGAATTTTGGATAACAGAAAAGAAACATACATAGAGAAAGACTAGCAATAGTCTTTTTTTTACGTCTGTCAAATTTCGACAAACAAAAGTAACATAATATGCTATAATAGTGTTGAGGTGTTAAATATGAATAATTATGAAAAAAGCATACAAGCTATTAAAGAATATGATCGTAAAATATCAGTTAGAGAATGGAATAAAATAGCAGTGCAATTCAATTATTTATCTGCAAAAAGCTTAGTAAGATTAAGTGGAAATAAAAACTTTTCAGAACTAAACGATGCAATAAGAAAAAGTAGTTCCTTTGCTTGACAAAAATAAAAATTTACGATAAAGTAAATAAGAACTTTATTCGTTCAAAATATTTCACATACATGGAGTCTTTATGACTCTATTTTTTATACAAATTTTACTAAATTCACCATAGTGAACAATATGTATGATATTTAAAATATTAAGCATACTAAAGATGGTGATATTATTGAGAATAGAAATGTTAATAAGACAGATAAGAGAAGAAAAGAATATAAGTTTAGATGAATTATCTAAAAAAGCGAATGTATCAAAGGCACATTTAAGTTATATAGAAAGAAATGAGAAAGAACCATCAATAAGTGTGTTAGTTAAAATATCAAAAGCATTAAATGTAGAAGTAAAAGATTTGTATAAAGTGGAGTGGTAGAATGAGAGACTATTTTGAAGTAAGTTATGAAAAAGATAAAGTGTTAAGATGTAAAGAAATATATAAAGATGCATTAGTTGCTAATCTAATAGAACTACAAAAGCAAGGCTATGAGATAGTAGCAATAAAGGATGAGTTTAAAGAATATCATGATATGAAAGAAATGTTAGAAATATATAAAGAAAGCATAGATATTGAATATGAAGACGTAAAAACAAAGTTAGAAGTATACGAATTAGCTTTTGATTATTATAAGGACTTATATAGAAACTCATATATAAGTAATGAAACATATAATAAATACATATCAGAAATAAAAAAATACAGAAAAGAAATAAAAGATAAAGACGAATTTATAACTAAAATAAAAGATTTATATGTGTTGGGAGTATAGAAATATACTTCTTTTTTTATATTTTTCCCAGCGATTCCCAGATTTTAAGAAAAATTATACGAAAATATAAAAATATATTTTCAAATATAAAATTTACGTTTTTATATAAGGTTCACTAAAGAGAATACTATTCATTATATAAGAATTATAGAAGCTTCAATATAATAAGAAATGGAGAATATATGTAATGAGAAATGAAGTACAAAAAGTAGCAAAAAAATTAAGTAAAAAATTCAAAAAGAGAGAGCGAATAATAGAGTGTATGATAAAAATACTTTCTGGTGAAATGTATAGTAATAAAGAAATTGAAGAGATAATAATAAGTTTCTATGAAAATAATAATTAGCACTTTTTTATATTAACATCTGGAAGACGAATATCTAAGTCAAATTGTTTTCCAGATGCAATAACACCATCTACATCCACTACAGGACATACGTTTTTATCAAAATCCATATAAATACCTCTTTTCTTTAAATTTTGGCTATATTTTATAGCTACTATATAATATGTAAAATTTAGTAATAAAGTGTCAAAATATGTAGAAAAATAGATAAAAGTTAATAGAATAAATTAAAATAAAAACAATATATATTAAAAAAAGAGTTGGGATAAAAACCTAATTTTAAATTGGAAGGGAATGAAACACAAAAGCAGGTGCAAATCAATTTATAAATCAAGTTTATAGAAATTATAAAGTAGATCCAAATAATACAACATGTTTAGAAAATAATACAAATGGTGAAAGAGAAATAACATTAATTACGTGCAAATTAGGAGCAATTAAAAGAACAATAATAAAAGCAATAGAGGTTTATGATTAAAAAATATCATAAACCTTTTACTATAAGCATAAAATGAATTAGCTTATATTAGGAGGT
>CAKPJL010000052.1 GCA_934162655.1 uncultured Clostridia bacterium
AATTTCCGGCTGTTTCCATCATATAAAGTTCAAAATTTATATGGTGAATCCAAAAAGATACTATATCTTTTTCTCTTTTTTCTTTAATGCTTTCTTCGGATAATCTTCTAAATTCTATATTATACGCAATAAATCCATCTGTCTGACTCCGTAATTCCTTTTGCATATTTTATACCTCCAAAAAATAATTATTTTGATGTTTAATTGTTCTATATGTTTACCCAAAAATGAAATCATAAAAATTAACTATGCGAATTATATCATAATTATGCTTGAAAGTAAAGAAAGAGGAATATCTAATATATCTCATGGCTTACAAATCTAAAACTTCACTTATTATAAAGCCTACTTTAATTAAGTTTTTTAACGTTATCTATGTACATAGATGGAACTCCTATATATAAATCTTTATTTCCTTCTAAAGTATTTAATTTTAAAACTGCATAGTCATTATATATATAAGCTACTTCCACCATCCAAATATGTGGTCCCAAATATTGTTTCATCTTCTTTAGTTTGGCATATTGCCTAAATTTCTCTTCTAATTCTGTATAAGAAATATCTTTACTTACAATCATAAAAAAAGTAATGTCCAAAAAATGTTTTTTGGACATTACCAATACTAGAAACTCAAATGTTTAAATTTGTACACCTCTTTTTTCCAAAGCCTCGCGTGCTTTCCAGCGAACACCCACGTCTTCATCATCAACCTTTTTCTTTAATGTTTCTGTTTTTATGGCAGGATTCTCAACTGCAGTCATTCTAACTAAATCATTTGGAGAATTTACCAATATATCCAATATATCTGAATTCGTGGTTGACTTTGCGACAGAAAACTGTAAGTTTTCGGGTTCTTGTAGAATATTAACGTCTTTTTCCATAATGAATACCTCCTTGAAGTAATTTTTTGACTAATACTAACATTAACATTTGAATTTAATAAATGTAATTAACATTTATTGATTTATAAGCCTCCTTTATGTGTAATATACTATCATAATTTCAATTAAAAGTAAAGTAAGATGTATAGCAGATAATAAATTTCTCATACCTGATACCAATTTTTATCACCAGAAAATATTAATATAGAAATTATTTATTAACAAATTTGTCTATAAATAATAAATATGGGTTAGCAGTAGTATAAGTACCTACTTTTTTTATATAATCTACATTTTGTAACAATTTATCTATTTTTTCTATATCATTAATGTTTGCTTTTATATAATACATGTCGCTACATGAATTATTATTTTCATCATATCCTGTCATAAAATTTTTAAACTTTTCTTTATATTTTTGTAATTCATCTTCTTTTGAAGAATATTTTATTTCTACATCTTTAAAATTTGATTTTATTATTTTTTCAATATTGTCTAATTGTTCTTGTGTAACATTATCTTTTAATATTATTTTCATTTCACTCGCTTTGTTATTATAATTTACAAATACCAGTATATTAAATAAAACAACTAGTGTTAATAACACTAAAGCAATTAATAAAAAAATATTTTTTCTATTTATTTTACTTCTTACTTTTTTAAAATAATTTATTTTTTCTATTTCCTCTTCTGGTTCAGTATCATTTTGAATTTGTTTCAATACTTCTTTACACTCATTACACTCTTTTAAATGATTTTCTATAAATTCTTTAGATGTATTTCGTAAAGTCTTGTCATTATAACCAAATAATAAATCTTGAACTATCTCACATTCATTTTTCATTTTTACTTTCCTCCTTTATTTTTTGCTTTCCCCTAAAGAATACTACTCTCGCCCAATTTGGTGTTTTGTTCATAACTTCAGATATTTCGTTGTAATCTAAATTTCCAAATAATCTTAAATACATTACATTTTTGGTCTCTTCATCTAATTTTTGAAGTTTTTTTAGTAATTCAATTTTTTCTTCTTTTTTACATATTGTATCTTCAATTGTTTCATTTATAAATAAAGTATCTTTTATATCTTCCAGTGAAATTTCTTTATTATCTTTTTTTAATCTACTATACCAAATATTTTTTGCAATTTGACATAACCATGTAGTGATTTTGCATTTACCTTCAAATTTGTTTATTTCTTTTACTGCCACTAAGAAAGTCTCTTGTACGATATCTTCTGCTATTTCTTTATTTCCTGTTAAACAGAATATGTATTTATATACACTTTTTGAATATTTAACATATACTTCTTCTATATTCTGCATAACTTTCTCCTCCTTTCACTTTATTAGTGTATAAAAATAAAAAAATATTACAATTTTCTACAAAAAA
>CAKPJL010000053.1 GCA_934162655.1 uncultured Clostridia bacterium
TTAATCCTTCATTTGAATTTCCGGATATTCCATCATTTTTTTCTAATAATTTATATTTAATTCTATCGTCGTCTGAAATATATTCTTTTATAAAATCTTGTGTTTTAGCACTACCATCAGCTAGGCATAGCTCAAAATTTGAATATGTCTGTGATTTAACAGAATCTACTAATTCAGAAAAATACCTTTCTTTTGTATTATACATAGGGACTATTATAGAAATTTTAGGATTGTATTCAAATTTATGCTTTCTTTGTTCTTCAAGTTCACTTATAGAAGGTTCATTATCATTTATCCATTTTAAGTAGTTTTCTTGCTCTATTTTTTCTTTTTTTCCAGAATTAAACTTATCTCTTATTTTGCAAAATAATCTCCAAAAAGATTTTTTAATACCATTTGCTTTTATATAGTTTATTGCTCTTCTTAATAGTTTCATTACTTATCTAATTACCCCTTTTACTTTTAAAATTTAAGCTTTGCATTATCTTATAGCTCCTAGAATCACGTATGCTGACTAATTCTTTTTCCATATATTCACATTTTTCTTTTATAGACAAATATTCATTATATAGTCTATCATATTTTGTATTTTGTGAAGTACAAACCTCTAGAAGTTCTTTTTTATCCTTTATTTCTCTTTCCAAGTTTATCTTGTGATTTGTAGAGTTTTTGTATACCAAAAGCCTTAACTCATCTAAAATATATTTTTGTATACTTCTTTCTAATTTATCAAAAATTTCAACATAATTTTCTATATTAAAATGTTTTAGTACATTTTCTTTTGGTAATATTTCTTCTAGCTTTTCACAATACAAATAAATATTATTTATCGCCCTATAAAGTATGAACTCTATTGGTACATTTTTCTCTTTCCATTCTTGATCATAAAATAAAAATTCTTTTCCATCAAAAAATGCGTTTTCAAATACTAAATCATAAAATCCAAATTCAGTAAATTTAAAATTTGAGAGTTTTTCTTGGTCTAAATTAATATTAAATCTAACAAATATATTCTGACTACTTATATCATCTATATTTTTGTTTACAGTTAATTTTGATAATACTTTATCTCTCCATAAATCTAACATTTTGAATGTTTCATCTATTTTACCATTTAAAATATCATTTATTATAATTTTATTAAATGTTGTTAAGTTACAAAATTTGCTTATTATTTCATTCCCATCAGAGCTATCAAGAGAATTTAATCCAAGGGATGAAAAATCTTTAATGTATTTAGTAATATTTTTTATATGAATGTCTGATCCATTGCCTTGAGGAGTTTTTATTACAAACTCCTTATACATTTTTGTCGTTAATCTATGTTCTTTTTTTCTTAAGTTATTAAAGCTAACAAATCTAGGCTGACTATGTTTTTCCTCTAGTTCTCCTATTTCAATAAAGTAAGAATTTGTAACTTTATCAAATATTCCTTGTTCAATAAAGTTTTTTAAATAACTGTGTTCATTTCCAATAACTATACTATTTTTAATATAATTTAAGTTATACATTAGTTTGCTGCTAGATGTTAAGGGTAAAAATTCATCAGAATATATAACATTACAAATCTTGTAGTCTGGCAATGGATAGTAAACTTTATAATTCAAATCACATTCTTTTATAGTATTTTTTATAGTCTCAAATGAGAGAGAAGACTCATTTTCATAAAAATTTTTTCCTCCAACTAATGTCTTAACTGAAAAACTATTATCAAAACACAGCAATAGTTTACCATCTTTATTTAATAACTCTTTCATATATAAAACAAATGATTTTAAGTCTTTACTATAAAACTTTATAAGTTCTTCAATTCCTCCTGCAAATAAAATATAGTCAAACTTCTTATCAAAGACTATTTTATCCATATTCCCAACTATCACTTCTAAATTGTCCAATTTTTCTAGTTTATTTTTTAATAATTCAAAATCTTCTTTTTTGAAACATACAGAAGTAACT
>CAKPJL010000054.1 GCA_934162655.1 uncultured Clostridia bacterium
TAGATATGGCATTTAAAAATATGTTTAATGAGTATTCAAAAATATAAATTAAAATTCCAAAAATACTTGATATAAATTTAAATTTATTATATTATAATCCTAACAGATGTAAAAATCTGTCAAATTATGAAAGGTGGTTAATATGGATTTAGATTTAAACTTAAACAACAGGCTAACTAATAAAAAGGGTTCTGTTGTAGGTTCTGTAATAGTAGGAATACTATTTATCATACTAGGAATTAGATTTATATTCCTAAATGAATCAAATAGCTTAAAAAACATAAAAGCAATTAATGAAGCTTCAAAGGCAGCAATTGAGATTGATGCAGAAGAATTTTTAGAAGAAAATGAAGGAAAAGTTGTATGTGTTTCTGGAAAACTTCAAATACTTAGTGGAGAGGTAAAAGATAATACTTTTTCATTATCACTTAATACAACACAAATTTATAGAAAAGTAGAAATGTATCAATGGGAAGAGGAAGAGGATAATACAAATGATAGAACTGAGTATACATACAAAAAAGTGTGGAGTGAAAAAATAATCGATTCTTCTAAATTTTATGATACTTCTTATCAAAACCCATATTCTATGAAGTACACATCTCAATATTTTGATGCCAAAAATGTAAAACTAGGAAAATATAGTATGGGTTCAGAACAAATTATAGACTTATCAACACCAGATAGTTATACGGATTTTTCTAATATTAATATACCGTATGGTTTTAAGCAAAATGATAAATATATTACAAATAGTTCATCACCATCAAATCCACAAATAGGTGATATAAGAATAAGTTTTTATTATAATAGCAGTGATACAGCAACGGTACTTGCAAAACAACAAGGAAATGGATTTGCAGATTTTGAAAGTGCTAATGGCGTAAAAATAAATAAAGCAGCAAATGGTATAAAAACAAAAGAAGATATGATAAACAAAATGCAAAGTGACAATAAAATATTTACTTGGATAATTAGAATAGTGCTTGTTATTGTAGAAATTATAGGATTTTCACTACTATTTTCACCAATTATAAGACTTACTTCTTGGATACCAGTTGCAGGAAGAGCAACAAGATCAGTATCATCACTTATTGGATTCTTACTTGGAATAATAGTTTCATTTTCATGTATAGCAATTGCATGGGTAGCATATAGACCAATAATTGCAGTAATATTACTAGTTATAGGAGCAATAGTGGCTATAATAGTTATCAGTGCTATAAAAAGAAAAAAAGCAAGTGCATCTCAAAGTACAACAAATAGCTTTAGTGTAAATGATGCATCTAATAATTATAATAATTCACAAATGGGTAGTCAAGATTTTGTAGAACAGACAAATTCTCCAAAAACTTGTAAGTATTGTGGAGCAAAAAATGATAGCAATTTAGATAAATGTCAAAATTGTGGAGGAGATTTATAATAAAGGAAGTAACGCTATTTTATAGCGTTGCTTTTTTAATATAAAAATAAACCAATATTTTACCAATGATTAAAGTCAAATGTTTAATTGTATACAGCATCAAATTCATAAATTTACATAAAATATATGCTAAAATTAACTTTTTATGTAATGTGTGATATAATAAACATGCGTATAGTAGCTAACCATAATAAAATTTTATATTGGAGGTAAAATAATTATGCAAAATTATGAATTTAAAGAAAGAAAAGACTATGTTAAACGGATACTTTCTCAAGAAACTTTAAAGCAAATAGCTTTAAATGACGAAGATCTGTCGGTAAGGAGTGAAGCTATAAAAAATATTACAGATCAAAAAATTTTAATGCAGATTATTGTAGATGCTAAAAATCTACAAACAAGGTTTGAAGCCGTAAAAATGATTACAGATCAAGAAACTTTAAAATACATTGCTTTAAATGACAAAGTGCTAGGTGTAAGGC
>CAKPJL010000055.1 GCA_934162655.1 uncultured Clostridia bacterium
GTAATATTTGATATTTGAAAAATTTCAGATGTGTTTTTAGTTTCAACATCCTCTATTTTTTTTGCATCTGTAACCAAAGATACTACTACATCAGATCCATTTTTTATAAACATTTCTATTATTTCATATTCTATATTAGTAAAGTTATTGTATCCATCAAAATATATCTTTTTAGGAGACTTATTATTTATTTTACTATAAATTTTTACATAGCTGTTATCATCTACAAACCCATTTTTATTAATTTCTGATATATAACTAGAATATAGCAATAAAAGTTCTTCTAATTTTTCTTTTGTAGTATCATCAATATTTTTATTTTTGATTATTTTTAATATCTCAGTTTCATTTATGTCTAGTTTTCTTAAAATGTCAATATAATTTGATACTTCTAGTATGAATCCTTCTTTATTTAAAACTTTACCGTACCTTTTTAACCTATCTTTATTATTATCAATAATTTTAGAAATTAAAATTTCTTCATCTATATTTGTTAGATACTCATCATTATAATGAATGTTTAATGTATCTATTATTTTTTTTATATATTCAGATATTGTTGTAATTTTTAAATCTATTATGCCATCTAAATTTAAATATTGCATATACTCATTTTCTGCTATAACTCTTTTTTGCGAAGGCACGAAAAACAAGACGTCGCTTTTTTTATCAACATCTTGTTTTATTTTTTCATATAAATATATACTTTTATCTTTGCTTTTTGGCCCAATTATAATTTCTAATCCCATATTTTAATCAGTCCCTTTACTTCTTTCATTATCTTTTTGATCATAATCAGTAACTAGCATTTGTTCGTCTTTTATTCTAATATTTTCAAATTCTGGCAAATCCTCTAATTTTTCTATTCCACATGATCTAAAAAACTCAGTTGTAACACTATATGCAGCAGGTCTACCAGGTAAATTTAGTCTTGCTACTTCTTCTACCAGTCCACACTCTTGCAAACGTGAAACAGCAAAATCACTATTTACTCCCCTTATCTGTTCAATTTCTGATTTAGTTATCTTAGGATTATACGCAATTATTGTCAGTACCTCAAGAGCTGAAGTAGATAAATTCTGTCTTTTAGTATTTTCAACAAATAAACTTACACTATTATAATAATTTTTATTTGTAACAAGTTGATAAGAATCTTTTACTTTCACTAAGATAACACCATTTTTTTCATTATATCTTTCTTTAAGGGCATCTAGTGATTTTAATATTACATTTTTATCTACTTTAAAATTACTTACTAATTCTTCTGTACTAATTTCTCTTCCTAGTGCAAAAAGCACTGCTTCTACCTTATTTATAAGTTCTGCTTCTTCCATATAATATACCTCATTTTTATGATATTATATATTAATTTTATAGATATTTCAAGTCCTTTTAAATTAATATGGTGTTAAGGTAAAAATAAAAGTATATGAATTATTTAAAATTCACATACTCTACATTTTATTAAAGCTTTTCTATTTCATCTTTTGTTAAGTTCGTAAGTTTAGATATTAAATTAATATCCATATTTTCTTTTAACATATTCTTAGCTATTTCTATCTTTTCTTTAAGTCTACTACCAGTCACTTCATTTTCTATTTTAGATTTTATCCTTTTTACTTCTGCTTTTGCTTCCTCTACTTC
>CAKPJL010000056.1 GCA_934162655.1 uncultured Clostridia bacterium
TATTTCCATATTAAATGCTTTTAAATATTCTTCGGTATAAACGATTTTTGTTTCTTCATATAGTTTTTCTGCTAAATTACTATCAATATAGCACCTACTATAACTATCATTATCAAATGGATTATTTTCAAATATACCAACAAGTTTAAAATTTATTTTATCTAATTTAATATTATTAGTGTGATTTTTATCTTGAAAAACAATTTTATAAAAACTAAATGGTATCTCTTTATTTAAGTAATCTTTCATATCTATTAAATCATCTTTTGTTTTTATACTATTAGTAACTCCTAAATATCTAGGACAGATAATTTCACTATCACTTTCTACTCCCTTACCATAGATTAATTTTTCTGGATAGGTTTTCATATAGGGATATAAGTAAATTGTTTCATCATAATTAATTGCACCCTCTAAATCAATATTAGTATTAACAACATTGTAAGAAGAATTAGAAGCATATATAACGTGGTCGTATGTTAAAACGCTATTAATTACTTCATCATATGGTGCAAATTCAATTTTATTATTTACTAAATAATGCTTATGTATAGTACCCCTTCTCGCATTAATTGAATATTTTGCTATATTATCATAATAAGTATTTACAGTATAACTAAAATTAAGAAAGACATTACCAAGTAGTAACATAATTGTTAAAACTATAACAAATATTATACTTTGTAATTTATATAATCTTATATTTCTAAAACCTAATAATAGATAATCTTTTATTTTCATAGTAACACTCACTCCTTTCACTTAGTTCAAAAACACACATAGTCATTAAAATTATACTTTTTTTATGTTTCCCTTAACTATTTAAAAAGGGAGATTTAATCTCCCGTCCAATTACACTTTTGGATTATTTACTGGACTATTTAGTGCTTCAACATTTCCTGTATAAGAACCACCAACTGCATCAAATTGTTGAGCGAAATCACCAGAATTCAAATCATAAGATGTTGTTGACTTCCAGTTTTTTGTAGTGAGATTGTAAATATTTTCTTCTTTTGATTTAGCATATTGACCGAACCAAGTTTTTTTATATAGCGTCCAATGAATATATACAGAATCACTTGGTTGAACTGTAGCCAAAGCGCCACCTTGATGATACTTATACGGACAATCGTCCATAATAATTCCATGATGTTGACCAGCAGCAAGTGAAACAAGTGAAGATTTAAAATATGACTCTAATGCATTAACTTTACCAGAAAAACATACTATAGCAATAAGAACAATCCCTACTCCAAATAGACTAACTACTTTCTTCATCATTTACTCCTTTCCAACTACAATATACCATAATAATATACCATAACCGTTCATCTAGTATAAAAAACTATATTAAAGCAAAAAATGTCGAAATTTGTTTACTATTAGTTAATATTTGTACATAAATAGAATATAATCATTTATTTTTTTAATTCTTCCAAAATGGAAATGTTATAAATCATTTTTTAATATATTTCTAATTTGTAATCTATTAACACTATTGCAAGTTTCTTTAAATACAACGTACATTACTATCATTATA